>CANRVH010000018.1 GCA_947643225.1 uncultured Clostridia bacterium | reverse complement strand
TCTAAGAAACAAAATTTTTTTATTAGATTAATTCACGCTATTTGAATAAGAGCCTGCTAAGAAAGGCCATTTTTCTGGGAAAGCTCCTATTGGTTACAAGAAAATCAATAAAGAACTTGTTATTGATGAAATTGAAAGTGAAGTTGTAAAAGATATTTTTAAGTCTTATCTTAGTGGTTTATCAGTATGTACTATTACAAAACAACTTAATGAAAAGAATGCTTTAAATCGTAATTGGAGAACAACTACTATTGATAGAATGTTATCTAATTACATCTATGCAGGCAATTATCAACACCGAAAACGAATACAAAATGAAGAAACAATTCTACTTGAAGATGTATGCCCTGCTATTATTGATAAACATGATTTTGAGTCAGTACAAAAGCAAAAAGAAAAGAACTTAAAGAACTATACTAGGAAACACACTTATGTTTATATGCAGAAAATTGTTTGCTCTAAATGTAATAAAATTATGGGCGGTTCTTCTACTACATCCAAGAATAAACCTACTCAAATCTATTACAAATGTAATTGTTGTAATACTAGAATTAATGAGAAGAAAATTGAACAACCTTTGATGTTATTCTTAAATGATATGTTAGATTATTACTTGCTTATCGATAACAACTATAAATCCTTTTTTAACGAGGATTTAACAATTGAAATAAAAAGATATGAGAAGATATTAAAAGAACTAAATGCTAAGCTAAAACGCATTAAAAATGCCTATTTAAACAGTAATATTGAACAAGATGACCTTATAGAAGAAGAAAAAAGTATAAAAATGCAAATTGAAGAAACTAAAATTAAGTTAAATAATTTAAATAATGCTGATGAAAATCTAAATCATAAAGACGATTTAAGACTTTATAATAACTTATTCCAACTAGAAAAAATGAAATACAAATCTTACTATGTTAGAAAAAACGGACTATGGAATAAATTAACTAAAGAACAAAAGGCAGAACTAATAACTAAATATATTGATTCTATTGAAATTGAGAAAAATAAAGAAGAAATCATCATTAAGAAAATCAATATCAATAAAAAGGAAATTCAAAATATTGGTTTTATGTTTAGAAATGATTGTTTTGATATGGCAGTTAGTATTAATGATAGAGATGTCATTTTATCCAACGAAAGAACCAAAGAAGATATTACAAGATATATTGAATCATTAAGTAAATTTTATAAAATAGCTCCTATTACCATTGAAAAAGATAAACTAGATATTGATAGTTTATCTAACAACTCATTTTTACAGATTATTCCTAATAAAAAGGAAAATAAATTTGAAAAAGATCGATACACACTGCTTCAAATAAGTGCTTAAATATGATAAAATGTTAGTAATCGGAGGAACTAATCATGGATAATTTAATAATTGAAAAATTACAAAAATCAGACTTGAGAGAGGCAATTTCTATATACGATAGTAATCATAATTTAAAGACAAACTATGAAAAACTATTTCAAGAATATGATAAAATTTATAATAATCCAGATTATCATAATATTGTAGTAAAACTTGATGGTAAAATAGTTGGTATGGCTACTATTGTAATTAATCGTGATATTGTCGAAGAATTACATCCCTTTTTAACTATATGGAATTTAGGAGTCCACAAAGATTATCGCAGAATGAAAATTGGTACAGCAATGTTAGATTATATTTGTAAATATGCAAAAGAACTAGGATGCGATTTTATATCTTTAATTGCTGAAAAGGATAATGTTATAGGTCAAAAATTTTATGAAAGTTTAGGATATGAAAAAGAAGTTGGTTATGTAAAACTAATTAATAAACAAAATTGGTAATGAAAGTGAGGAACAAAAATGGACAAACAATTTGTAGAAGAATGGTTAAATAAATTAAAGGATTACTGGTTTAATAAAGATATTGATAATGCTGTTTCATTATTTAAAAGCACTACATTTTATCAAGAAACACCTTTTATGCAACCTTATACAACTTTAGAAGAAATTAATGAGGAATGGCAACATGTTAAAAATGAAAATATTCAAAATATTGAAATAAAATCTTTAGCTATTGATGGATATACAGTAATCGCACAATGGATTTTAAAACAAAATGATATAAACTTTGATGGTATCTATGAAATTAAATTTAATGAAAATAAGGAGTGTATCTACTTTAAAAGTTGGGAAATGAATGACAAGAAAACAATTCCTGAAAGTGTTTTAGAATATGGTTTTGATTTTGATTGGGATGAAAAAGATGTTTGGAAATTAGATTATCCAACACAAGAAATAGTGATTGAAATGTTAGAGTGGCATTTTAATATCCCTTTTTGGAATTGGAATAATGAATGGTATGTTTTAAAACCTAATGATGTAATAAATAACTCAGAAAAATATAAATCACAATACGATAGAATTATGGAATCTGATATATCTTATCCCATTGATGTAATGCCTAACAAAGAGAGATTAGTTATATTAGATGGACTTCACAGACTTGTAAAATGTAAGTTACTAGGAATGAATAAAGTTAAGGTAAGAATTATTCCAAGAAGTGAAATCAAAAATATTTCAAAATAAATTTATACTTAAGAGCTTCGGCTCTTTTTTTGTTGTCTAAATTTAGAAAGGAGATGAAAATTATTAACTACTTTATTCAAGTAGTCGTACCCCAAATTCTTGATTATTTTAAGGAAAACAAAGAAGTAATTCCTAACTATCTAATTCTAGAAGTTTTAAGAAAAGATAAACAATATCAAGAACAAATTGAGAAGATTTTAGAATTATCCAAAGAAGAAAATAAAAATAATCAGAAAGGAAAATAAAAAATGAGCTACGCAATTTTTAGAGGTGCAGGTATTAAAACATTACACGAATTATCACAAAAAGGTAGTCATAATGAAAGGACAAAAGAAAAATACAAATCTAATCCTAACATTAGAGTCGAAGATAGTAAAAATAATATTGAAATAATAAAATGTAATAAGTATGTAGATAAATTTTATGAAATAACAAGAGAATATCAAAAAGAACATTCTGAAAGAATGAAGCATATGAGAGCTGATAGAAAAAAAATCTTTTTATGATATGGTTAATGATTCTAAAAGTGTTGTTGCTGATGAAATGATTTTTACAAGTGATAATGATTTCTTTAAAAATTTGAGTAAAGATGAATTAATGAACTGGGCAAATGAAACTATGAATTTTGTTTATGAAGATTTAGGTTATACGAAAGAACAAGTCTTACATGCCGTTATTCACATGGATGAAAAAGTACCCCATTTACATTGCGTTGTTGTACCACTTGTTAAGAAATATGATAAACGAACAAATACAACAAGATATACTATTTCTAAACGATCATATGTCAAAAGTGATGCTCATTTATGTGAATTACAAGATAAATACCATGAGAGATTAACCAAAAAAGGATTTAAATTAGAACGAGGAGAAAAACACACAGGAGTCAAACACTTATCAATGGGACAATTTAAAAATGTTGCTAGATATTATGATAGACAAGCGTATAAAAGCAAGAAAAAAATTGAAGAACAATATTGGAAAATAAAAGGTACATTACAAAATTCTAAAAAGAAAGCATTAACTGATAAAGTAATTATTGATGGAGAACTTTATCATATCCTATTAAATTTTTTAGATATGTATAGTGAGGAAATTCAAAAAATGGTAACAAGTAAAGCATTTGTTGATAGTTTAAATGACTTTACTTGTGATTATAGAAAATTAGAAAAACAATATAGAAATAGTCTTATTGATATTAATTATTTAGAAGATGAGAATGGTAAATTACTCGAAGATAAAACTAATTTACTAAATTTTATTACTCATTTGTTGTTAATATTAAAAGAATTTTTTAGAGAGATTTTATTATCTAATGATAAAAAGAAGAAAGAAAAAACGATAAATATTTTAAAAGAATGTTATGATAATGACTTATATAATTCATTTGATTTAAAAGAAATATCTAAAGATACTGATAGTGAAATAGAAGTAAATGATTTTATAAATAAAGAATCATTAGAAAAAGACTTCGATATTTTCAAATAGTCGAAGTCTTTGCTACATACTAAATTTTTAATAATTTAGAAACGCACTTGCAAATTGACATAGTCAATTAGCGTGCGTATTATACATATTTTAATAATTCAGTAAAATCTGTATAGCCATATTTTTCATTAAAATGTCCAGCACCATTTACTAATATCTTTTCTGATGAAATATTATCAGCAAACTTTTCTGCATTACTTTGAGGAACATAGGGATCATTGTCTGAATAAAAACTAACCCTTTTTAAAGAGTAAGATTTTATATCAGATAAATCTCCATTCAAATAAAATGATTTATATAAATTTATATCATCTTCAAATTCTAAATTATTAAAACCGGCAATTGTGATTATCTTCTTAACTTTAATTTTATTTTCTAGCAAAAATTTTACTATGAAAATTCCTCCAAGACTATGAGTTATAAAAGTTGTGTCTTCAGTAATGTATCCAATTTCCGAATATGCTTTTAAGATTTTACTCCAACTTTCATAATTTTGTTTATAAGGTGTTGGAAAACTAGGAACAATACAATTTAATTTTCTTTTACTTAATTGTTTCTTTAACCAAGGAATCCAATTTTTATAAGGGTTACCATAAGAACCGTGTATTATAAAATAATTATTCATTTTCCCCACCATTTAAACAATTAACAATATTATTAGCTAATTCAAAATCCATTCTCTCAATAGCTTGTTTTGATACTCCTGCTGTATGTGGTGTAATAATCACATTATCTCTATATTGAGAAAGTAATTCTTTATGTTCATCTAAGTCTATATCTAATCCTACATAGAAAGTATTATATCTATCTGCTTTTTCTATTAATGCTTTAGTATCCGCAATATCAACTCTAGATGTATTTATAAATGTTGCTGTTGGCTTCATCAATTCTATTTTATCTTTTGAAATAAGATATTTTGTTTCTTCAGTTAAAGGAATACTAACATTGATAATATCACTTTCTTTAAGAACTTCATCTAGTGATTTAAAGGCTACACCATAATCCAATAAATCTTTATGATTATTCGGATTTCTAGTATAGCAAGACAATTGAATATTAAATACTTTTGCAATTTTAATAACTTCTTTAGTTATATTTCCTGCACCAATTAATCCTAATTTTTTATTTGATATATCTTCAGGTCTTTCGTGGAGATTTTTCTTATGGCCTTTTTGTTGTAACACTAAATTATTAGATTCATAAACTCTTTTATTAAGTCCTAACATTAAAGAAAAAATGTGTTCAGCTACTGAAATAGTATTTGCGTCCTTAATATTAATAACATGAATAAAATCAGCCTCTCTTACTTCCTTATCAATATGATCTAAGCCAATAGACAAAGTTGCTATAATTTTAGGAGAACTTATGCGTTCTAAAATATCCTTTGTAATTATAGTTTTTACTCCGATAATTAAAATATCATAATCTCGCAATAAAACAATTAATTCTTCAGTATTTGGTATATTGTCAGAATCACTTATTGTTAATTGAATATTATTATTTTCTAAAATAGTTATTGCCTCTTGACTTAAATTTGAGATTATAGAATAGACTTTTTTCATTTATATTTCCTCCCTCTTATATTATACAATATCAATTTAAAAACTAAATATAAATCACAAAATCTTAATTAAAATATCTAGTTAATTTTTCATTTAATTCTTCATTTTCTCCAATAACTTGTTTTATATGGTTAATAGAAAATGAATCTGGTATTTTTTCAACAAAATAAGTAATATAATCTTTTATTTCTATATAAGGAATTCCATATTCAAAACATCTTTGTATTATTTTTCTTTCTTTATCTGAACAATCCATTTTACCAAAGTATCTTAAATTATATTTGGCAATCATATTGTTAATATATGATGTAAGCTTTTCAGTTATTAAAATCTTGTTATTATTTATAAACATATCGTTAGTAGCAATTATTAATTCTAAAAAGGGTATAATATCATAAGGTAACCCACTATACATCATACCAATTATACTAGATATAATTTCACTATTATTAGTGTCAAATAAATTCATATCATTTTTATTTAATATATAATATAACATATTACTAATGCTAACCATACTTTTATTATTTATTTTTTCATTCATCGTAGCAGATAATACTGAACCTAAAAATTTAAAATGAATATTTTTAATTTTCTTTTCTTGAGATTCTTTATTATCATTTTCTAAATTCATTAATTTTATTAATTCTTTCTTAGATTTTAGATTAACATTATAATTATTTATATTTTTTTTATTTCTATAATAACATTTGTTATATAAATATAATAATCCTGGGACACTAGATGGATAACGACTTTTTTCACAAGTTTCAACAAAACTATACAAGTTTTTAATTAAAATTCTTAATTCATCTACTGAAATATTATGTTCTTCAATAATAGCGTTGACATCTTCAATATTAAGTTCAAAATCAACAGAAAAATTTTTTAATGCTTCTTTTTTTTGATCTCTATTAATTTCTTCTAAGGTTTCATTTTTATCGACAATAATACGAATATTAATATTATTCCAATCTTCATTTGCTTCATCTATTTTTAATTGTAATTCATTGTCATAAAATATATTACCGATAGGAGTTATACCTAATCTTCCTGCTCTTCCAATTAAGTTTTTATATTTAATTCTATTTTTAATTTCTAATATATTGCTATCTTTAATAAAAATATTTTTGGTGGGGGTATTTACTCCTTCAATTAAGGAAGAAGTAGATAAAATTGTATTAAAAGATTCTTTTTTATTAAAATTATTAACCATTTTTATTTGGAAAAATTTTGGCATAGGACCATAATGAATTGCCAATCCCATTTTGTAAGCAAGAACAGGAAACCACTCACTATGAAAATCTTTT
Source organism: uncultured Clostridia bacterium (assembly GCA_947643225.1). Classification (GTDB taxonomy): domain Bacteria; phylum Bacillota_I; class Bacilli_A; order RF39; family UBA660; genus UBA2730. Next base: position 23,267 of record CANRVH010000018.1, on the reverse strand, counting down.
TCTACTCTTTTTATCCATTCATCATTAACAACCAATTTATTATTCATTAATTTATCTTTAAAAAATGATTCTAAACTTCTTGGAGATGAAAAATATACAAGATTTTTTTCTTTATTCTTTTTTATTTTTTTGACAATGCAATTATCATATTCATCAGTTTTTACCCCAATATAATCTTTTTCTACTGGTGCATAGTCCGATGTTAAAATTTCAAATCCTAATTCTTTTAAGCCTATAATATTATTTACTAATGGAAGAAGCAAAACGAATTTCGTAGCATTATTCATGTAATCTATAAATATTCTATTTAAAACTATTTCCCTGAAACCTTCTATTTCATCAGTCAATTTATATGCTTCATCAATTATAAATAAATCGATTTTTCTACTAGCTAACCACGATATTTCTTTTAATTTTTCCTGTGTTCCAATAAATATTACTTTTTCATTTTCTAATTCCTTAATACTTGTATCAATCACTTCATATTTATCGGAATTATAAAGATTATTAAATTCATCTAATAATTCATCTGCTAAAGAATTAGTAGGAACTATATAAATAACATTTTTTGGTTGAAATCTTTTTATATATTCTTTTATTATAGTAGTTTTGCCAAAAGAGGTCGTAGCCGAAATGGCAATTTTACTTAAATTATCAGAACTGATTTTTTGAAATATTCTTTTTTGTTCTGGGGTAAAAGATATTTTAGGATTATATAGCATTCTATTAAAATCATTTTTGTATTCTAGTATTTTTTCAAAAAAAGTGTTATCATTATTTTTTTCAAAATCATAGTATGGAGTTAATTCAACTAAAAATAGTTCTTTATTTGAATATTTTTTATCTTTATCAATTCCAAATAAAACTTCTTTTCTTTTACTTTGTTTCATACACAATCAACTCCAAAGCCTTTTTAATTATCTTAATTATTAACTCATTTTTACTTTGTATAGGCAAATGATAAAATATAATACTATAATCTTTTAATTCTTCTATATTATTAATATTGGTTATACTACCATATTCATATTTTTTATTTTCATTATGTAGTATAAATCCTGTAAGTATTATATTTTTTTTCTTAAATTGCTCAAATGTTAAAATTTCTTCAGTTTCATTAATATTTTTTATTATGATATTTGATTGAATAGTTTTAGTATATAAGCTTTTTATTTTACTCATTAAAGAGCTATCATTAAAATCATTTATTATTTTATTTTTTCCGGCATTAAAACTTTTATAAAACTTTGCTTCTCCCAATATTATACTTTGATCTGAATACATACAAGAATCAACACCAGTATGCTGATCTGTTATTGTTTCATCAATAGCTATGACACCAAAGGTTAGCTTATTATCTAAATATATTAAATTTAAATAGGCCATTAACGCTTCTGCAAAAAAGCTGTAATAGGCATTATTCTTTTTCATTTCTTTTATAATTTTTTCTTTTTCAATTTCAAAATTTTCTAAAATTTCTTTTTCACAAAGATAAAAATCAACAGGGATAAATCTTCTTAACATTTTTATCCTTTCACCTGTTTCTTCAAAATACCCAGTAAATAAATAGGAAAGAACCTTGTTATCAAAAAGAATATTTGAAATGACTTCATCTAATTCATCCATACTTAATTTATGATTATAAATATTAAAACTATATTTATCCTTTTTAAATACCTCACCCACTGTAAACATTATTACCTCCTAATTTTTAAAAATTAAGCTTTATTAATAATAATTTTACCATATTTTGGTAATAAACTCTATATAACGATTGATTTTTCCTAGAGTTTATCATATAATCTACTTAACGAGTGAGGGATATTTTTTTAGATTTTAGGTTTAAAACCCTATTATCATCTGCTCCATTGACGAATCTGTTCGAACTTTTCGGACATTGATATATAGAAATCAATTCGATTGAATTGGTTTTTTTGTTGTTACAAAGAAATCATCCTAAAGGAAGGATGGTGTTTATGATTCAAATCATTAAACAAGAAATTGAAATGGAAGAAAGTTTAAAGCAACGATTAGAGTTTATCTGTCAGTTCTGTAAAACTAAGCCCATATTTATTATATGGTAGCATTAGAAGAATTGATAAATCTAATTTAAACTTTATAGAACCTCATAGAGTCATTATCAAAGGTATTACATTCCTTGTATTTAATTATTCTACTGATATTTATATTAGAAATCTAACAAATAAAATACAAATATCAGAGTTAGAAACCTATTTAAACACTATGAACTAAACTTTCACAGGATGGACATTTTAAGACTGCAGAGTTACAATAAATATTAAATATTTCTATTGTAACTCTACAAATCTTATTTTTTGTTAATTTAAATACATAAAACTCTTTGTGTCAAAGACTTTTGACAGACAGAAATATATCATTCATATAAAATGTAATTGGAGGTGCAGAATGGATATTGGAACAAGAATTAAAAAATATAGAGAAAAACAAAATATTTCACAGGATGAGTTAGCATTGAAAGTATTTGTTTCAAGACAGACAATTTCAAATTGGGAAACAAATAAAAGTTATCCAGATATAAAAAGTTTAACTATGTTATCTAATATTTTTAATGTATCTTTAGATGAATTTATAAAAGAAGACATAAGGGAGATGAAAATAATAGTTGATAAAGAGAAAATAAGAGAATTCAACATAATGAGCTATATTTTTCTAGCAGAAATATTAATTATAATGATTAGTGCATATCCATTATTTAGTATGGATGGATATGTTGGTGTAATTATTTGGTTATTATTTTTTATAGTAACATTTTGCACAGCAATAATCGTTGAGAAATTCAAAAAAACTAATGATATTCAAACTTATAAAGAGATTATTGCTTTTGTGAATAATAAGCCATTAACCTATGAAGAATCTCAACAAGAATTTGGAAAAAGAATTTATCAAAAAATCCTGTTAGCTCTTTTAGCAGGTATAATAACACTTATTATTAGTATAATAGTGATGTTTATTATGAAACAAATATAAATTAGAAAGATTTTAGATTTGTAAAGAAGAGGCTTTAGTTTAATTTAAGAATCAAATGTTCAGGAAGCTAACTAAAACTACTCTATCTCTACAACAATTATATTATAGATTTAACTACAATATAATGAGTTTATAGATATCTCTTAATAAAAATCTAAATAAACAAATATAGTTACAAATATAGTTAATAAATATCTTAACTATATTATATGAGGAGGTATAAAATGGAATTTTGGATAATCATGATATTCTTTATATGTATTGGTGGAAGTTGTTCATTAGCTGATACTTGGTGGAGTAAAAAGAATAAGAATAAGAATAAAAATAAATAATAATATATAAAACAGATCAACTGATTAAAGGATTTGTTTTTTTTATGATATTATTTAGCATAATCAGAACACAAAATAGTAATTTGAGTAGGAAGTAAAGCTATAAAAGTATTTGAAGTTATATTAGATAATCTAATTGTTGATAAAGCATTTATAGAAAAATAAGTTAAAAAAAGCGATTACCTTATGTTCTTATATACCATATAGTAATTACACTTTTATTAGTTTTTACCATTTTCTTTAGTGCTTACTATATAAAATCAAAAAATATAATAGGATATTTTTTAATTTTAGTGAATATTATTCTTTTTATATTACTAATATTTCCATTATTTAGTTATAGAAATAAACGCTAAATAACAAGTATACTTTAAGATGTAAATAATTTAATATTTATATCTTATTTTTTTATGTTAAATTATTTACTAAGAATTCAAGTGAAAACAGCAAGTTACAGTAGAATCTATGAAATTGACAGTTCAACTTTTATTTCTATTATTAATTTAGTTTAGGAAAGAGAGATCAAAAGAATCTATTATAACAAACTTAATGAAATAATGGTGGAAACAAAAGACTTAAATTCAGAAAAGAGTGAGTAATAAGATCAGTATTAAGTATAGATATTGCAAAATGTAAAAGTATGATAATATTATCTACAGAGTATGGAGAAATCTTAATTGAATCAAAGAAATTAAACATAATTTAAAAAATTTTGATGAATTAAAAAATCAAATTAATAGTTTTTATTTACAGACTTCAAGAAAATCTTGGTTTATTTTTTAGTATAAAAATATAGAAAATGACTTGTGTATCTCACACATAAAATAAATTTTACAAATCACAGATTTTGTATATTTACGATACTTTTTTAATGTAATTTTTAATTTTATTGGACTGAAATACCTAGTATTCACATTTTTGATACTAATAGTAATACTGAAACTAATTATAACAGTTTCATTAATCTTTAAAAAATAGCACCTAGTAATCAGGTACTACAAAAAATTTAATAAAATGTGGAGAATACATCTTTAACACTAATAATGCACACAATTTCCTTTTTCTAAAAATTACCACTGGAATAAGTGTGACTTCCTATAGTTATTTTAGCAACAGTATCCTTAATATAAATTTTACCTCTTCCAAACTGTTGTGTTTCAATTACAGCAGTTGTTCCATTATCTTTATACTCATATACATAGTAACTTAACCCTCCAAATTTTTCTGGATTTAATGTTGCCTTAGCATTTTTCTTAATTGGACTTACATCAACATCATATAAAGCCCACGAATTAATACTAGGTGGAAGGTTAACATAATTTTTTTGACTATTACCATCATCTGGTATTGGTGCAACAACCCTATCTAATGTCTTCCAATTACCACCCATACCATTCAAAATATTAGTATTATCTACAAAATAACAATCATCTAAATCATATTCATGATTAAAATGATAATTTCCATAACTATTTTTTATCCAACTTGTATCTGCACTTTGACTGACTTCTATATGACAATGAACTCCTGTTGCATTACCTTTTGTTCCCATATTACCAAGTTGTTCTCCTTGACTTACTACCTGTCCTACCTTTACATCCATTGTATCATCATGAGCGGTCATAAAAGTTGCATAATCAATTCTTCCGTTAGCAAATCTAACCTTATTAGTAGATTGCCACATTACCTGACCACTTTCACTATAAGTTCTTAAACACTTACAAGTACATGGTGCATAATATGCATATCTTATTCCTGTTTCTTTTCCTCTAACATCATTAGCCATAATCCCCTTATGAGAAAAGTTACTATTTGATCCTTGAGTAATATACATATCGGTAAATGGACATAAAAAATCCTCAATTCCAGCTCGTATTGATTTTTGATTCTTTAACATTTTGTTTTCACTACCTTTCTATCAATTCATATTATTATATGAAAAAAAGAATAACTAAATTATCATAGTTATCCTATGAGATAGATAAAAACTACGACTTTTTAATCGTAGTTTTGGTAATTATTTTTTACATTAAATTTCTTTTTATTAATTCTGGAATGACATATTCCTCTAAAATACTACCTAACTTAATTCCTTTTTCTTTATAATTTTTATCTATCCAAATAGCTTCCTTAATTTCGTGATTACACTTTATTTGGCCATTTATTTTAGTTAAATATGTTTTTACACAAAGAGGCTTACCTGAAAAACAAGCATAATCATGATATTCTCCTAAAAATTCCGCTTCTATAAGTTCAACAGTTAACTCTTCCATCAGTTCCCTCTTTAGAGTTTCAAAATCTGTTTCACCATCTTCTCTTTTTCCACCTGGAATAATACATTCCTCACGGTTGTTATTTTTTCTTTGAACCAATATTTTTTTATCTTTTAAGATAACTCCTCCTACTTTATCGATCACTTTTACTCCTTCTCCTTTTGTATATAATAAAATTACAAATTATAATAATTAATATTCTACCTTTTTATTGCTTTCAAAGAAAGACCGATATGCAGTATATGCTGAATAAATATCATATTTACTAGTTACCTCGTATGGAGAGTGCATAGAAATAACTGGAACTCCACAATCTATAACATCTATTCCCTTATTGGCTAAAATATAAGCAATAGTCCCTCCTCCACCAATATCTACCTTTCCTAATTCTGATACCTGATACTTAATATTATTGGTTTCAAATATTTCTCGTATATAAGCTACAAACTCAGCATTGGCATCACTTGCTCCAGACTTTCCCCTTGAACCAGTATATTTATTTAATTCTACTCCATAGCCAATAAAAGAAGCATTATTTTTTTCTGAAACATCCTGATAATTTGGATCAACTCCTGCCCCAACATCAGCAGATAACATTCTTGAATTACAGTAAACTGTATTTAACGCATTAGGAGCATTACTATAAGATTTCTCTAATAGTTCGTGAACGAAGTAATCTAAAACATCTGAATACATCCCCGTATTCCCCATACTTCCTATTTCTTCCTTATCAGAGAAAATGGCAATTTTGGTATATGCACATGAATTAGAATTAATTAAAGCTTCTAATAAAGCATAAGCACATACCCTATCATCTTGTCCATATGAAGCTACCATACTTTTATCAAAACCCAAGCTTCTTGCTTTAAAAGCAGGAACAACTTCTAGTTCTGAACTATAAAAATCAATTTCTTCAATATGATATTTCTCATTTAATAAACTTAAAATATTCGCTTTAATTAATTCATCTTCTCGATTGGTATTAAATTGTGGTATACTCCCAATTAAAATATTTAAACTTTCTCCTTCTATAGCATCATTTAACCTTTTTTCACTCTGTTTTTGAGAAAGGTGTGGTAACAAATCCGTAATAGTAAAAATAGGATCTTCTTCCTCTTCCCCAATATTGATTTCTATTTTTTCTCCATTTGGTTTTACAATTACTCCATGAATTGCAAGAGGAATTGTTGTCCATTGATATTTTTTTATTCCTCCATAATAGTGGGTTTTAAATAAAGCTAGATTAGCATCTTCATAAATTGGATTAGGTTTTAAATCTAATCTTGGAGAATCAATATGTGCTCCTACTATATTTAAACCTTCTGTTAACTTATTTTTACCAATTACTGCCGCAAAAACACTCTTTCCTCTATTATTATAATAGACTTTATCTCCCTCCATTAATGAATCTACCTCTTTTATATTTTTAAATCCATTATTTTTTAGTTTTCCGATAATTTGATTTGTAGCTTCCCTCTCTGTTTTTGATTCATTTAGAAACATAATATATCGATCGCAAAAATTAAAAATATCTTCTTTTTCATTCTCTTGCAAATTCTTCCATCCACACTCTTTTTTATTCATTGTATTCCTCCTTAAATATATTATACCTTATTTTAAAAAAAATATAAAAGAAATGTATTGATCAAATTAAAAATTTTAAAATCGTTTTTCACCTGAATCAGCTTTAAAAAGATACCCATATCTATAAGAAGATTACCTTATTTTTAATTAATCCTTAATATGCATCATCTAAAATATATCTTTAACACTTTTTATTTCTTAGATAAGTATAATAATGACTACCATAATAAAATCCCAAATTTTAAAAAATTCAAGCTACTCTTCTTTGACTTCAAATAAAACACCATATTTTTTACTATGATAATTCCTTATTTAAAATCCAATTAATATCCTCTATTGATTTATCTAAATTAAATCTACCATTTCCAACAGGATAATAAACAGAATAAAACTTATAATCAGTCTTATTAATTTGTTTAATAAATCTTTTTTTTCTTACTTGAGATACTGAAATTTTTTCACCTAAAACAATAGAACTTACTTGATTACCAAATAAAATAATTACTTTAGGTCTAATAATCTCTATTTCTTGTTCTAATAATTCTACATATTCCTTAAAGACAGAATCAGGTAAACTTCTCGCATCACTTTGTGTACATTTACCTAAATTGGTAATAAAATATTGATGATCAACTACATTTTTATATACTTTTCTTGCAAAGTCTTCTGTCCATTCACTACCCTTTTTTGATCTGATCTCTTGGTATAATTTTTCATCTATTAAATTTGTATAAAAAAATAAATCCCAAATATTTTTAGTGCCAATCCATGGAGATTTTGGACCTTTCCAACTTTTTTTAGAGGCAATATTTCTTGCTGTAGGATTCATAAAGACGAAACAGATATTTGGTTTTTTGGTGCATCCTCCATTATAGATGGAATCTAAATCTTTAGCCCCATATTTTTTCTGCAACTTATCGTATTTTTTTGTTAATTCTTCTAAAGTCATCTCTCTCTTCCTTTACTACTTATTTGGATCTATATTTTCTATTAATTCACTTAATTTATTATATGTGGTACCCATATGCAAAGTCATGGTGAACCATGACCATTAGATTAATATAGCATCTATCCTCTTCAAAACTAAATTTATCCCAATTTGCTTGAGGAATAGTTATATCTTTACTAAAAGGTGACACTAACCCTGTAAAATAAAATCAAGGTTCGCAAGAAGACCATACTTGTACCTGACCTTGATTTACATATGATTGATGAGTTTTTTTGAATTTTTCCTGTAAAAAACCTATATTTTCATCGTCAAGCATTTGAGTAAAGTTTGAATTAATTGTGTCATACTTATAGATTTTATTATCTTCATAACGATATTTGAATTGATCAAGTTCATTCATTGCTAAAGTTACATAATAACCTATCGTAGCATAAAAATTTCTATTTTTCTTGCAAAATCGATATAAATTAGTAATTTCAACTAATTTTTTTGTTTCAATCCCCATCCATTCCACCGTTTAATTGTAAAAATTTATAGATTTCTCCCCAATTATTTACCATTGTTAAAAATTCATTTTCTTCTATTTTATCTGATGCTGCATTTTTAAAATACAAGGCATGAATTTGTTTCATTGCAGCTAACCTACAGATTTCCTCATCATCATCGATTATATAATCCACTTTTTCTTTAATCAATCTATCAATCTTTTTGCCTTCTTTATTAAATATTTTTACTTCTTTTAACCCAATATCTTCCAATTTTCGTCTTGCTAGTTCTACTTCTTCATCGCTTCTTGATGTTACAACGATAAACTCAAAATTATCTACTAACTTGGGAAGTACTATATTAACTCCTGTCATTAAATTAGCAGTACTTAAAACACCAATAGCATATTTTTCATAAAAGGAAGTAAATTGTTGCTTTTCCCAGTTATATCTATCTTGAGACATTCTTTTAGAATTATTAATTAAAGAATCCCTTTTAAAATAATCAACATCATACATTTCTGCATATACTCGATATAGATTTTCGGAGTCAAATACTACCCCATCCAAATCTAAAGCGATCTTCTTCATTTTTTCCTCCTATTTAAAACCTTATTTTTTCCTTTATCTATATATTTATAACCATATAACATAAATTTTAAACTCTTTTCAACATATTCCACTAATACCACTTCTTCCATCTATTTTAGTATAGCAAATAAGAATTTCATTTACAATAATGAAAGCCTTTCTTAAATACAATTTATTTTCTTAGTAATCATATTTTTATTTATTTATCATAATCTATAACAAAGACTATTTAATTAATTGACAAAGATAATCTATTAGTGTAAAATTAAATATATCTAATGAAATATTTTAGTTATCAATATGGGTCCATAGCCAAGTGGTAAGGCGTGGGACTGCAACTCCCTGATCGTTGGTTCAAATCCGACTGGGCCCTCCATTGGGAAATCTGTCCGAACTTTTATAGTTTAGGACTTAATATATAAGTATCAATTTCTAAAAGAAGTTGGTACTTTTTTAGTGTTTAAATCTAGAAAGGACAGGTTTTAAATGATTAATATTACTACAAAAGAATTATATGACGAAGATATAATTGATGATAATGCGATTGATATAATACAAAATAATGATAAAAATGATGATTTTGGAAGATAAAAACAGGTTATCGTATGATTGACCTGCTTTTATGGTAATTTATTCTTAAGTAGTCTTTTCAGACACAATTCTATCGAATTTCTATATTGATATCTTATAGAAATTAAAGCATAATCTAATAATTTTAGGAAATATACTACAAATAACAGATATAACTATTTTACTATTTCTCCTGTTAGTAAATTAAGCATAACTTCCTCGCCACTTTTTAGAGTTTTAGTTGCAGTTTTAGTTCCAACTATTGCTGGTAATCCAAATTCACGAGCTACTATCGCTGCATGTGACATAGCTCCACCATGATCGGTAACTATTGCTTTAGCTTTTCTCATTAAAGGAACATAACTAGGACTTGTCATAGGACAAACGATTATTTTGCCCTCATCGACTTGAGTAGTGGAATCTGTTATAACAACAACTTCACCACTTATAAAATGATAATTACCACTAGAAGCAACCATTCCTTTTAATACTCCAGTTGCCGACTGAAATAATACATATCTATCAAATAATTTATCAGTTTCATCTTTAGTAAGATACTTGCTATCTTTTCCATCAAAGTACCATCCATAATTAATTTTAGAGAAAGATTTTTTAATATCTTTTCTAGATGACATCATCCATTCTTTTCTATCATCCATATATTTGACTAATTTTTTTAATAATTCTAATGATTTTAGTTCCTCTTCGCCTAAATCATATTTGCTTAATAATTCCTTACGCTTTTTAGCATAATTAATTTTATCTGGAATCTCACCATTTAATACTTTAGCTCTTTCTCTAAAATAATCTTCAGCATCTTTTAAACTCTTGACTCCGCCATACCCATCACAAATCCATGGATATAATTTGGCCATTTTCTTATAATCATTTGCTTCTGCTAATTCTCTGTCTAATCTATTTAGGAAAGTTTCATCTTCAGGAGTCGCAAAAACAGTTAATATATCTCTTTTTACTTTATCTTCAAATCGGCTTAATCTTTCAAATATTTCTCCCTCAGCACCATATAGCGCAAATTCAGCCATTTCAGTTTGATAAAACGCTTTAACTAAGTCTTTTTTGTTCTTTAATTCTTTCCATTGATTAATATCCTCATCTACATCAACATTTTTTTCGTAATATAGAAACATCTCCTTAACAAAATTAGAAAATACATCAGTTCTATTTAACCAAACCATTTGATGATTACTAAATAGGCATAGTGTTATAGGGGGTTTTGGCATATCATAATTTTTATTTAGCATATCAAAAAATTTCTCCATACCCTCAAAGAAGTCACTCATATATATTGATTCTGCTTTAGATGGACCCCAATAGAATAAATCTTCAGGTGAGCCAAGCTCCATTGTTTTTTCATCGTTTGATATGTCAGTTGTAATTGGTCTAGACTGTAGTATATAAATTTTCCCATCTGAAACAGCATATTCTATATCTTGAGGAACATCATTATATACACTGACAATTTTTAAAATATAGTCTTTTAATTTTTTTATTTCAAATGGTATATTAGTATTCTTTAAATCATCATTAATAATAATTTGAACAGGGTCTTTTTTACCACTGACTAAACCCTCGCCTAATCCTTTTACATATTCTGTTATAATTTCATTTTTACCATTAACTGGATTTTTAGAAAAAGCCACCCCAGCATATTCAGCACTAACCATTTTCTGAACAACTACAGCTATATCAAAAACATCTTCACCATTCGCATAACTAATTACTCTATCTTTTTTAGAATTATAACACTCATAAATTTTATCAATAATTTCTTTTGGCTTTACATTTAAATAAGATTCAAATTGGCCAGCCCATGATTCATTTATAGCATCTTCTACCATTGCTGAAGATCTAACAGCATAAAGACAATCCTTATCTATTAATCTTTCTATTTCTTCAATTGATTCCTTTATTAACTCATTGTTTTTAAATGCTTTTGTAGAAACAACAAATCCATCAGGAACTGGAAATCCTTTTTGAGTAAGTATTGCAAGATTTTTAGCTTTTCCCCCTATATGTTTAGAGTTTATATCTACATCTTTGAATTTGTATACACCATTATTCATATTAATTCATCACCTCAGTTTTTTTATATATTCCTTAGTAATAAATGTAACCTATAACAATTATATCACAAATTTTATAATTTCTATTGGAACTAATTTAAACTTATAGTAATATGTATATAGAAATTGATGTTAAACTATTAATTTCTCATTAGCGAGAAAAAGTTTGAAATAACTTAACCACTCGCTCCATTAGGAAATTTTTCCAAACTTTTATAGTTTAGGATCTAAATATACATAAGTAACAATTTCTAAAAGAAGTTAGTACTTTTTTAGTGTTCAATTTTAGAAAAGAAAACATTAAATAGTTGATCTTACTGAAAAAACATTAGATATCAAGATAAATAATAAAAATTTACTCTTATAACAAAAAATGTAGACAAATTTTTTTGTCTACATTTATCTTACAACTTCATATTAAAAATAAATATACTACTTTTTTAAGTATAATCTTATACTAATCTATTTTTTGTTTTCTCCTCATCAAAAAATCCGTAAGAATAATGAAGAAAAAGATAAATACGATCATCATCATCATATTAACTAATATTGGTTGCAATGAATTAAAATCAAAATTCTCCAACATCTTTAATCTATCATTAGTTTGAATATAATAATATGTTGGGAATAAATGAGCAATTTTCAAAACAAAATCTGGTAGCCATGCCTGAGAAACAAAAGCGCCACATAAGAAACTAGAACCTAATGCTATAACATTAGTCATACCACTTATTGCATCTTTCTTCACTCCTATATTTCCTATAAGAAAGGCTATTGTTGTTGCACAGATAGTAAAGATAAAAGAATTAATCATCAAGATTAGTCCATGCATAGTAAACATGATCTCCCCTATTAAAATACATCCTAAAATAAAGTAAAACAACCACATAATAAAAGCATATAAATAATTGGATATCAATAATATTCTATTATGTCTCCGATAATCTATGCTACTAATGATAGTCCTTTTTCTTATCCTCTCACTATTAAAAATTGAAAGTAATAAACAAATCACATAAATTAAACAGTTAAGTAGACTATAACTTTCAAAATTAAAGTAAAAAGAGGCTCTCTCTAAAGCAGTAGTATCTAATTTAGATGTTATCTCTACCTTTATTTTTTTAGTTAAAGTATCATTAATTTTACTAATTAAATCATCTTCATCTGTTATACTTTTTCTATAAATATTCGCCACTTTAATATATCTAGAAATAATCATTTCTGCAAATGAGGCTTGATAATCACCTGTACTTTTTACCTTTATCTCTGGACTTTTTCCATTTATAAAATCAATATGATAATCTTTAGGAATATAAATAACATAATTAACCTTTCTATAAAATAAAGCATCATTAATTTGATTTTTTTCTTGATCTAATTCTATTATATTACTATTATCTTTTATATATCTAATCAAGTTTTTAGTGAGTTTTTCATCCCCATCATAATTGATAATCGCAATATCTGGTTTACTGGCAACAAAATTCATACCATTTTCATTCGCTTGCATATTAAATCCTGCAAATAATAATAGTATTATAGTTTGTATAATAAGAATAATTTTATTTTTATTGATAATTCTTAAAAATGTTTTAAATACTGTCATACTTTTGCCTCCTTAATTTAATAAGAGAAAGTAGTATAAATATTAAAGAAAATAATAATAAACTAATTATATTAAACCAATATCTATTTAATATATCATAATAATATAGGGAATATAAGCCATCTGTAATCATATTTACAGGATTAAACTTATTTAAAATAGGAATATTTTGATCAACAATATATTTCATTGAAATCCCAAACATACCAGATAAAAAACACCCAAACATAGTTATAGCAATTAAAATACCTGTTTTGGTTTGCTCGTTTGATTTTATTTGTATTCCAATACCAACTCCCATTGATAAACCTGCAAAACTTCCAATACAAGCAAGGAGAATAACTAAAAGGATATGATTACCATAATCTACCTTTAAAATAAATATAGTATAAAGAAACAATAATGCAAGTCCAAGTAATTGTGTTAAATAACTAGCTAATAAACTACTTACTAAAGTAATTGACTTCTTTATTGGAGCAATAGATACTCTCTTTCCTTTATTAGACATATTAGCTAAGTTTTGATTTATAGAAAACATCCCTAATAATCCGCCATACATACAAGTCATTGCAATTAAAGTATAAAATTCGATCATTACATAATCTAGATGATCATTAGAAATGTTTTTTAATTTTACATCTTTTTCATCTACCATTTCCATTACATTAGCATAAATGGCTTGCGCATTAATCTGAATATCACCATTTTTAATTTGTTTTTTCGTTTCTTCTTCAGATAAATAATAAATTATTTTACTTGTTTGTGATATTTCATCAGAAACATATTTAAAAATTGTTTGGTATATTCCACTATAATTAAAAGTTAATTTTGGTTCTTTATTTATTAATTTTAGATAACCAATTATTTTATCATCGGCCAATAACTCTTTAGCTTTTTTTTCTGTTGTATAATTGACTTGAAATAATCTATTTTTATTATTTTTATCACCCAACTGTTTAAAAGCTGTCCTAAATTCTTGATTTTCTCTAAATTCTTGATCATTTACTATGGCAATATTAATAATATCTAATTTTTCACTTTCTGTAATATTAGAAAATGCCATATGAAAAAATGTAGCTAATATTAAAGGAAAAGCAAAAGTCCAAAAAACTAGTGATCGATTTCTAAATAGTATTTTTAAGGCATATTTAAAATGATGAGTAAACATTTAATCCCTCAATTCCTTTCCTGTTAATTCAAGAAAAACATCATTAAGTGTTGGTCTCTCGGAAAATATTTTATTATAATGAATTTTGTTATCTTTTAAAAATTCAATCATTTCTATTAAATTATTTTTGCCTTTTTTATAAGTAACCATTAAAATCTTACTATCATAATTCACCATCTCGATATTTTTTAACTCTTCCAATTTAGAAATATATTTATGATCTAAATTATCTACCTCTACGGTTACCTTCTCCTCTATTTTTGCTAACTCTTTTAATTCATTACAAGTACCAGAAGCTAATATTTTTCCCTTATCTAAAATAATTACTCTATCACAAAGTATCTCTACTTCTTCCATATAGTGAGTAGTATAAGCTATTGTTGCCCCGTTATCTCTTAATTTTTTAATTCCATCTAAAATATTATTTCTACTTTGAGGATCAACTGCTACTGTTGGTTCATCTAAAAATATTAATGTTGGTTTATGAGCTATTCCACAAGCAATATTTAATCTTCTTAAAAGTCCTCCTGATAATTGTTTAGGATAATATTTTTTAAACTTTTCTAACCCTACCAGTTCAATAGCCTCTTCAATACATTTTTTCCGTATATTCTTATCTTTAATATAAAGACCACAAAAATACTCAATATTTTCATATACAGTTAACTCATCAAAAACTGAAACATCCTGAAATACTACACCTATTTTTTCTTTAATATCGTTAGCATCTGGTCTCATTTCTTGATTAAATATCTTAATTTTCCCACTACTAAAAGTTAGTAATGATAATAGACAATTAATAGTTGTTGATTTCCCTGATCCATTTGGCCCAAGAAGTCCTAATATTTCTCCTTCAAAAACCTCAAAAGATAAATTGTCAATTGCCTTTAAATTCTTATACTCTTTTGTTAATTTATCTACTTCAATTACATTTTTCATTTTACCCTCTCCAAACTATATTACATAAATATTCCTTGTAATACTAATTCTTCTTATATGAATAATAACAATTATTATATAACTATCGTTAGTATATCACTAAATTAAAATAATTGTAATTTTTTTAACTAAAATATTCTATAGCTAAAAAAATTTAAGTCATTTAAAAAGGAACTTTTCGTTAATATTTATAAATTTAAAAGAATTTATCTCAATAAAAAACTCATAAATAAAATATTTACAAGTCTTTTTATTTAAGCTTTACTAATTAGTTTTATACACAATTAATTGATCTGGTAATAAATATAACTTTTCATTGTACCTCAATAATTCATTTTTTGATAAATTATATTTGTTGGCTAAATTTTCTATACTGTCACCCATCTTTGTTAATTGTAGAATAACATTTCTTTTTGGTACTAATAATTTTTGATTTGGATAAATATAATCATTTGGATTTAGATGATTTAGAATTAACAGTTCCTTAGGAGTAATATTATATTTTTCAGAAATGGAGTAAATAGTATCTCCTTTCCTTATTATATAGTATTCAAATAAATCTGGGGTTTTTATTGGGACCTTTAAATTTTCCCCCTGATTGATACGATATATAGGTCGTAAACTATTCAATTCAATTAAATTTTTAGGTGTTGTTTTATAATTACTTGCAATACTTTCTAAGGTATCGTTTTCTTCTACTTTGTAATATTCGTACATAAAAAATCCTCCTATTACAATATATGTACTAGAAGGAATTTTATTATTTCTTTTCTCTATCTTCTCTATGATATTTCTTTTTTTGTTGCATCATAAATGCTGATATTGCTGTTTCTAATTCTGGCAATGCTTGATTAGATATATTTGATAAAGTAATAAATTCTTTTACTGTATCGATATATACTTTTCCCCATAGAATACCACCTGATACTTTTAAGTCATTAAATAAATCTGGAGTAATGGAATCCAAAAAGTACCCTATTACTACTCTCTTTCTTCCAATCAATATTCTCTCATTAGTTAAAGCTATAACAGCACTTCCCAAGATATTAAAAGGGTTATCATTCTTTTGTGCAATAAATGCATATTGAACCTGTTCATTTGGATTTAAGTGCTTTAATATTACACTAGCATTCTTTCTATAACGCCATCCTATTGTTAGGGGATATCTTTGTTTAAATTCAGCTACCATCTGATAGATGTTTGCCATATTATCCCTCCTACTTTTTAATTAAACCATATTCTTTGAACATATCTTCTAGTTCTTCTATGCTTGTTTCACCCTCAGATTGATCAATAATTCTATCACCATTAACAATTAAAGTAAGTGGTGTTCCCCAACCTTCACTAAAGTAATCATCTGACTTTTGAAGCTTACTAATTCCATCATTATCTAATTTATCCGTATCTAGATAATTAATCTCAACTCCATATTTATATACCATATATCTCATAATTGGTTTTTGTACTTCACAATGTGAACAAGTAGGACGCCCAATATAGATAATAGAGTACTTTTCTGAATTTTTCTTCAATTCTAGATATTCCTCTATTCCAATATCTTTTAATTCTCCCATTTCATCTTCACTAATGTTAACACTTTGGTTAGAAGCATCCCCAACACTAGCACCACTATTTGTACTTTTCGTATAAGCACCCTTTTTAGAAGTGTTACCTATTGCTGTAATTGCAATAAAGAAAATAATCAATAAAGCAGCAATGATAACTGCTTTGACAATATCATTTTTATTTTCTTCATTTTTTACTTCCACTTTCTCTTCAACTTTCTTTTCCTCAACTATTTTTTCTATCTTTTTTGGAGTAGTTTGTTTTTTTGTCTCTTCCTTTTTCTTAGGTACCCTTTTCTTTTCTACTTCTGTTTTTTTTGTAGTAGTTTTTTTCGTTGCTGTTTTTGTTGTTTTAGTAGACTTACTTGCCTGTTTTGTTTTCTTTTCTTCAACTTCTTTTTTTGTATTTGCCATTTCAATAACTCCTTTCTTACATAGTGATTATAACATATTTTCTATTTTTTTTAATATTTTTTTCGCAATTTTCTTTAAAATTTCAACTATTTCATCCTTTTCTTTAACATTTTCTACCTGATCTGCCCAAATTTTTACTTTTTTAGCTTTCGCTTTTAATTCTTCTTCTTTTAATATATCTGTATACTTATATTTTCCATATAAGTAAGCCACCTTAGCATATCCTTTCTCAACCAAATCTTTTTGAAGAAGTTCATCATCTACAAAAACCCATGCTAACTGTCTATCATATTTATCAGTTTTAGTAGAATTGTCATCATATTCTAATATAATTTTTTTTGCATTTGTTAGTCTACTACAAGTATAATTACTTGCTTCTTTTCCATACTTTTCTACCTTTTTTTTAGGATGAACAGATTCAGGAGTATCTACAGCTAAAAACCTTACTCTTTTTTCCTCTCCATCTACTTCAAATCTTGCTGTATCACCATCAACACATTTTACTAATTTGACCTTCCTTTGCTCTGCACTTACTAACACTGGATTCCATAAAATCACCCCTAATATTAATATACATAAACTCTTTTTCATTCTCTTCACCATCTTTATTATATAAAATTTTGTCGATAAAGAAAACGTATTATTTTTATCTTTACACATATTTTTTTATGAGGGAGGAGTTTTATGAAAATTGGAATACCCAGAGCATTACTTTATTATTATGATGGAATGATGTGGAAATACTTCTTTGAAAAATTAAATGTTAATTATATTGTAAGTAATATTACAAATAAACAAATTATTCAAGATGGAGAGGCATTAGCCGATAGCGAAGCCTGCCTTTCTTTAAAAATATTTTTAGGGCAAATAAAAAGTTTAGAAAAAATATGTGATTTTGTTCTAGTTCCTAGAATGTTTTCTATTAAAAAAAATGAACAAGTATGTACTAATTTTAATTGTTTATATGACCTCACTAAGAATCTATTTCCAAACATTCAAATTGTCTCTTATAATATTGATTTAACAGAAGGTCAAAATGAAGTTTTGGCTTATACTAGGCTTGGAAGTTCACTTGGTTTTAGTTATATTCAAAGTTATAATGCCTATTGTTATGCCAAAAGAAAAAAAGAACTTTATTTTAAAGATAAAATTTTAAGACAAAAAGAAAAACTAAAAAGTCCTAAACTAAAAATCCTATTTGCAGGCCATCCATATAATTTATATGATGAAGTTGTTGGTTTTGACATTATTCAGTATTTAGAAAAAAAAGATATTGAAATTATCTATTCTGATCTTTTGGAGAATGGTTTCGTTGATAGTGAATGTAACAAAATGTCTACAGATATTCATTGGACTCATAGTAAAAAGGTCATGGCTGCTGTCCAGTATTATCAGGACTATGTTGATGGAATCATTCTTCTTTCAACATTCCCTTGTGGACCTGATTCCCTTGCAAATGAAATGATCAGACGTAAGGTTAAAACTCCCCTACTTGTTATTAATAAAGAAAGTTTTTCTAATACTGGTTTAATTACAAGACTTGATGCTTTCTTTGATATTATGAAGGTGAAATATGAAAAAAGTCATTAGTTTTCCTCACTTAGGAGATTACTTTATACCTATAAAGTTTTTTATTCGTCATTTAACAGATATTGAGGTTCAAAGTAGTCCACCTATTACCAAAAAAACAATAGAACTTGGTGATACTTATTCTCCTAGCGATGTTTGTGTCCCCTTTAAATATAATCTAGGAAATTTTATTGAAGCACTTGATAGTGGAGCCAATATCTTATTCCAGGCTGGTGGAGGATGCAGATATCGATATTATGCTGAACTTCAGGAAAAAATTCTAAGAGATATGGGATATGAATTTGATTTTATTAAATTAACTTCAAAAGAAAGAATTTATTTTCAAGATGCCTATAAAATTTTTAAAAAATTAAACGAAAAATTAAAGTATAGAACCTTTCTTTATTATGGTTTTCTGACTATTCTTATGATTTACTATATGGATAAACTTGATGAAATCATCAGAAAGAATATTGGCTTTGAGATAAAGAAGAATAGTTTTTTACATATTAAAGAAAAAATGTTAACTGATTTTTCCCATTGTACAGGAATATTTTCATTAACTAGGCTTTATTTTCGCTATAAAAGAAAGTTAAAAAAAGTAAAAATAAAAAAGAAAAAACCAATTAAAATTGGGATTATAGGAGAACTTTATACAGCAATGGAACCATATAGTACATATGAACTAGAGAAAAAATTAGCTAAAAATAATATTGAAATTAAACGATTCACTAATTTAAGCTACTTGTTGTGGCAAAAGAGTCTTTTTAAGAAAAAAATGCTTAAAAAATGCAAAAAATACTGTCAGTATAGTTTAGGGGCAGATGGCCTTGACAATGTTTATCGAAGTATTTATCTAGCTAAGAAAAAATACCATGGAATTATTCATACAAAACCATTTGGTTGTACACCAGAGGTTGGAGCAATCCCAATCATTAAAACAGTTTGCAATGACTTTCATATGCCAATTATTTTCTTTAGTTTTGATACAGAACAAGAAGATGCAGGAGTTGATACTAGATTAGAAGCATTCTTTGATTTATTAAAATATAGAAAGGAGAAAAAATGAAAAAAGCATATTTAGGAATTGATATTGGTTCTATTTCCACTAAAGGTATATTAATTGATCAGAATAATCAAATACTTAGAAGTAGTTATTTATGGACAGAAGGTAGTCCAATTAATGCAGTTAAACGAGTTTTAAAAGAATTATTTAAAGATAAGTTTGAATATAAAATTGTTGGTGTTGGTACAACTGGTTCAGCTAGAAAACTAATTGGAAGTATTTTAAATGCTAGTGTAATTAAGAATGAAATTACGGCTCATGCAATTGGTACTAGTACTTTTGCTCCCAATGTTCGAACAATTATTGAAATTGGGGGACAGGACTCAAAGATTATTTTACTTAATGATGGCATTGTTACAGATTATGCAATGAATACATTGTGTGCTGCAGGAACAGGCTCTTTTTTATCTAGTCAAGCTCAAAGACTTGGTGTTGAAGTTGAAGATTTTGGTAAAATCGCTTTAAAAAGTAAAAATCCTGCTTTACTCGCTGCTAGATGCACCGTCTTTGCAGAAAGTGATTTAGTTCATAAAGCTCAACTTGGATATTCAAAAGAAGATATTATTGCCGGATTGTGTCAAAGTGTTGCTCAAAACTATCTTAATAATGTTGCTAAGGGAAAAAAGATATATGAACCAATTATTTTCCAAGGAGGAGTTTCTAAAAATATAGGTGTTAAAAAGGCTTTTGAAAATATTCTAGAAAAAAAAATTAATACTTTGGAAAATGGCCATTTAATGGGAGCAATTGGAGTCGCTATTTTATCTAAAAATGAAAAAGAAAGAGAATATGATTTTTCTAATATAGATCATATTCAATTTGAAACTACCTCTACTTTTTGTAATCGATGTCCTAATAATTGTGAAATCATTATGGTAAAGAAGGAGAAAAAACTAATTGATAGTTGGGGTAATCGTTGTGAAAAAGGAGAACTAAAAATTTGTTAGTTCTCTTTTTATTTATTGTACAATCTTCTAATTTTTACTTTTGCAGACTTTTCTATCTCACTTGACAATGAAATAATTTCTTCAGAATAAAATAAAATTAACTCATCAACATCATACTTTTTTTATGTTTCATTAGCTTGTATTAAATATGGAGCTATACTTTTGTTCTGTTCTATTATAACAACTTCTAAATTTTTCTCAACCTCATCATAAGAATTTTTAACTGCCATTGTATAATCAATATCATAAGGATTTCCAAAAGAATCTTTTTCAATATAGTTATCCTCATCTTTATTAAATTTGATTAAAAACCTAGCAATTATTTGACTGACGATTTCTAATAATACAATAGCAATTTGTATATTTTTGATTTTTTTTATAGTTTATTTTGACCTTCCTTTTCTAAAAATTCATCATAAGATAAGTATCTATCTACTATTTTTCCATTTTCTAATATTTTAATAATTCTATTCCCTACTGTATTATTTAATTGATGATCGCGACTAGTAAAGATAATTTCACCATCAAATTTTTCTAATCCTTTATTAAGAGAAGTTATACTTTCCAAATCTAAATGATTGGTTGGCTCATCTAAAACTAAGAAATTAGGACCTTCTAACATCATTTTAGAAAGCATACAACGTGCCTTTTCCCCTCCTGATAAAACATTTACCTTTTTAAAAACATCATCTTTTGAAAATAACATTCTTCCTAAAAAGCCTCTTAAAATAGTCTCATCCTTAATATCATAAAAGTTTCCAATCCACTCCATAATGTTTTTTCCCTCATCATTAAAGTAATCAGAATTATCTTGTGGCAAATAAGATGGAGCTATGGTTTTACCCCAAATTACTTCACCACTATAATCTTTATCTATCCCCATTAAAATATTAAATAAAGCTGTTTTTTTCGTATCATCATCACAAATAATATTGACTTTATCTCCTTGTATAATAGTGAAACTAACCCTATCTAAAATAACTTTATCTCCTATTTTTTTTGTTAATTTTCCAACCGTTAATATTTCTTTTCCATGAGGTTCATTCATTTTAAATTCAATAAATGGGTATTTTCTAGAAGATGGTGTTAATGTTTCTAGTTCAATATTATCTAACATCTTCTTTCTAGAAGTTGCCTGTTTTGACTTTGAAGCATTAGCTGAAAATCTAGCAATAAAGTCTTTTAATTCTTTTATTTTTTCTTCTTTCTTTTTATTCGATTCTTTAATTTGTCTTTGTAAAAGTTCACTTGATTCAAACCAAAAATCATAGTTTCCAATATAGAGTTTAATTTTACCATAATCAATATCAGCAATATGAGTACATACCTTATTAAGAAAATGTCTATCGTGCGATACAACAATTACTGTATTTTTAAAATTAATTAAAAATTCTTCTAACCAGTTAATTGCATCTATATCTAAGCTGTTGGTTGGTTCATCTAATAATAAAACATCAGGATCTCCAAATAATGCTTGGGCAAGTAATACTTTTACTCTTAGTTTTACTGGAATATCTTTCATTAAATTATAGTGAAGGCTTTCATCCACTCCTAAATTATTTAAAAGTGTAGCTGCATTTGCTTCTTGATTCCAACCATCTAAGTCTAGAAAATCACTTTCAAGTTCAGCTAGTCTTACTCCATCTTCATCAGAAAATTCTGTTTGACTATATAATTTATCTTTTTCTTCAATAATTTTCCACAATTGTCCATTTCCCATTAAAACAGTATTCATGACTGTTACTTCATCATACATATAATGATCCTGTTTTAAAAAAGAAATTCTTTTTCCCTTTTCTAAATACACCTCACCTGTTGTTGTATCCAACTCTTTTGATAGAATCTTTAGAAATGTAGATTTACCAGTACCATTAGCACCAATTAACCCATAACAAGCACCATCTTGAAACTTTAAATTAACTTCTTCAAACAGAGTTCTTTTTCCAAATTTCAAACTAACATTACGTACCTCTAACATTTTCATCACCTCACAAAACTATGTATAATTTTACATGATAATGAAAAAAAAGACAAGTTTATCTTTGTCTAATTTTCTATTTATTGTAGAGTTACAATAGATGTGAAACAATTCTATATAAAAAAAGTGAGTCAAGTC
>CANRVH010000017.1 GCA_947643225.1 uncultured Clostridia bacterium | reverse complement strand
CAATTAATATTTTTTTCGACTTATTTTTGTCTCACATCATTGACAACTACACAAGGAATGTTTGGTTCAGCGATGTAGGTTATTGCAATTTGATTTAGTTTATGATATGATTTTAATAGTAGAAGATGAAAGGAGATTGATATTTTATGAAAGAGGCTTCTGGAGAATTAAACATGACTGTTGTAACAATTATTGCTATTGCAGCAATTGCCGCTTTTTTCTCAATTATTATTTGGCCTAATATTCAGAAAAGTATAAATAATCAATGGAATACAGTTAGTAAACCACTAACTTAAAATAAGTAGGTGATTTAGAATGAGAGAGGCACTTGGGGGATATTTTAATTTAACTATCCTTTTTGCTTTTATTTTATTAGTTAGTGGATTTATTTCCTTATCAATTAATTATACAAAGGCATATCGAGTTAAAAATAATGTGTTAACCTATTTGGAAAAATATGAAGGTAATCCTGATAATGAAGAAATGTTGGAATATATTGATCGATATATTAAATCAGTAGGTTATCGTGCTAGTAATGATTCCATTCATGCAGCTAGTGATCAAGGATATACATGTCAAACATATAAAGGACAAGATCAAGGATGGTGTTACAAAAGAAATTCAACAGCAAATGATAGATTTACCATAGATATGGTAGTTTTCGTTAGCTTGGATATTCCTATTGTAAATAAAGTTTTTTCTAATTTTCGTTTTTTTTGGTTAAATGGAACGACTAGTTCTATTCCTATTATGGAAAAGTAAAGTTTAGGAGGTAGATTATGCGAGAGGCACTAGGTAGTTATTATGCTCTTCTTATTGTTTTTGGTTTTATTATTATCATTAGTTCTTTTCTTGCATTTACTACCAATTATAATAAGGCTTTTAAAATGAAAAATAGGATTATTACTGTATTAGAAAAATATAATAATAATCCTAATAATGAAGAGGCTCAAAAGGAAATTAAAAATTATGCTTCATCTATTGGGTACAGTGCATCAAAACAATATACAAATACTGGTTGTAATGGTGTAGATTATCAATTAGATAGTAATAATACAGGTTGGTGTTATAATGTACACAAAGATAAATCCACTGTTCCTGGTAAAAAGGGTACTTCTGAATATACATCCACTTATGTTGATATCAGAACTTTTGTTAGTATAGATGTACCTATATTTAATAATATTTTTCCTAATATTAAGTTATTTACTGTAGAAGGTTCTACTAAACAAATAACTAAACTTAATAAATAGTAGGTGATATAATGATTGTTATTGTTGCAAATGAAAGAAAAGAAGAATTATCCAATTTAGGTGTCGATGTCATTAAAGAGATGAAAGGTGAATATCCCGTAGATGACATTGTAACCATGTTCAAAAATTTTTATTTTAATAAAATGATCCTTGATATTACTGCTATTAAGGATTATTTAAATATTTCTAATTTACAAAAACTATCGATGGGATTAGATGTTAGTAAGATTGTTTTTCTATTACCTAATATTCCTGAAGTATCTAGTGCAGTTTATTTAAATAAACTAGTATCTATTGGTATTTATAATTTTACTAATAATGTAAATGGAGTGAAATACTTATTAGAGCATCAAAATACTTATGATGATGTTAGTTATGTTGAAAATATGAGTGATGATCTTGATGATACTAATAATTATTCTACTACATTATCTAATACTAGTATGAATAATAGCTCACCTACAATTATTGGAGTTAAAAATATTACTGATCACGCAGGTGCGACTAGTCTTATCTATATGATGAAAAGGGAATTAGAAAGAGTATATGGTGAGACAATTTATGCAGTAGAAGTAAGTAGACATGATTTAGATTATTTTAATGTAAGAAATACAGTATCAACAAATAAGACTGGACTTACTACAGCCTTAAATAAGCTTGCTGATGCTATTGTAATCTTAGTTGATTTAAACGATTGTGATGATACAACTAGTTTTAATGAAGTCATTTATTTAGTAGAACCAAGTTCAATTAAATTAAACAAATTGATGCGAACAAATAAAAACATTTTTAGCGAGCTTGGTGAAGAAGCAAAAATTATATTAAACAAAAGTTTACTATCAGGAAAAGAAATTAGTGAATTTGAATTTGAAGCAAAAACTCATGTTTTTTATAATATGCCACCACTTAATGATCGAAGAAAAAATGAGGATGTTGTCAATCTTCTTTCAAAATTAGGTGTTTTTGGAAATAATAGTTCTAAAAAAGATGGAAAATTTCTAGGGATTTTCAAAATTTAATACTTAATAATTGACAAAATTAGATAAATTATGTATGATATTTGTAGTGAGGAGAGATTAATATGAACAGTTTATTATTAGCATATGATACCTGTCATGATATTATACCAATAATAAGGGTAGTGAGACTTGGAATAATGCCTTTAATTCAAATTGGTATACCTATTGTATTAATAGTTTTAGGTACTATTGATTTAGGAAAAGCTGTTATGGCTAGTGATGATAAAGAAATCAAAGCAGCACAAGGAAGATTAATTAAAAGAGTATTGTATGCAGCAGTAATTTTCTTTATGGTAACTATTGTTGGTTTAGTATTTAACATTGTAGCTACTTCTGGTGTCAATGAAGGTGTAGATAATGATTGGAGAGAATGTTGGAAAAGAGCAGTCGATGAGGAATAATTTAATAGCAAAGTAATTGCTATTTTTTTTTTAATTTGTTATAATTAAAATGATTTAGTATAATTTTGGAGTGATATTAATGAATGGGATCAAGGTTAATAAATTCATATATCTTTTTCTTTTGATTATTGGAGGAATTATTCTTTTTCCCAATAATGTTTTGGCAAAAGATATATTAATTGAATGTAATTATCGTAATGAAGAAAAGGGTAGTTCCTATACATTAACAATTTATGATGATTATAGTGTTAAAGGTGACTTTAAAACTTTTAATGGAACTAAGATAAATGATAAAGATAATAATAGTTTTGCTAACTGGAAAAGCCTAATCAGTACTGTTAAGGCTAATGAAGGAGCTGAGAAATGTCCTAAATATGCACTTTTAAAAAAAAGACAACCTCATTTAAAAAATACTGTACTATCATTAGTTACAGGTCTTCCCATAATTGGAATAGCATCTGCCACGGATTGTCAAATTCGTAATCAGGGTTGTAATTTTAGTGCTAAAGGTTATTTTGATTTAGAAGAATTGAAAAAGGAAAAACTTCGTGGTGATGATCATGCTGCAGCCTTATACAAAGTGATAGATTCAACAGGAAAGAGTACATTAGCTGATAAAAACAATAATGGTACAGTTAATAATAATTCATCTAATAATCAAAATAATTCTGTAGTTGGAGACGAAAATTATTCAAAATGCAAAGATTTTTTAGGTGATCCCACAAATTCAAAGAGTGTCGCTTGGCTATTACAAAAATTATTTAATTACGTTAAAGTTTTAGGACCTATTTTAGTTATTTTATTTAGTACTCTTGATTTTACTAAGACTATTCTTAATTCAGATGAAGATGCGATGAAAAAGTCTCAGAAAAGATTGGGAATCAGATTAATGTGTGCAGTAGGAATTTATTTTTTACCAATGATTGTGACTTTAATCATTAATCTTATATTTGGAACAGCAGATGCGAATGCTATTTGTGGAATTAGATAAGGAGGTGGTTTCCTATGTATGGACCTTCAAAATATCACTGGGGAATGGAATTATTTAGAAGCTTCTTTAGTGTTATTGATACAGTTATTTATTTTGTAATTAGCGGAATATACCAAGTATTTTTTAATATAGCCAATTCTACTCTAATTAGTGGAGAATTAATTAAGGCATTTTTTACTAGAGTTCAACTTATTTTAGGAATTATAATTTTATTTAAGTTGGCCATTTCCTTAATCAGTGGAATTATTAATCCAGATACAATGATAGATTCTAAGAATGGATTTTCTAAAATTGTTACTAGAATTGTTACTGCTCTTATTATGTTAATCCTAATTGTTCCCCTAAATATTCCAGAAGAAGCAATCACAAATGGAAGTTATGAATCACAATTAAATAATAATGGGATTTTATTTGGAACAATGTATGAGTTTCAGAGTAGAATTTTATCTCAAAATACATTAGCAAAACTGATTTTAAATAAAGATGTTAGTATGTCCGAATCTACTACTAACGAGACTATGGCTGATGCTGGAAGAGAACTTGCCTCCACCATATTAAAAACCTTTATTACTGTTAACTTAGTATCAGAAGAAGCCGAATCAAGAATTAAGAATACATCCGACTATTTAGAACCATCTAATAGAATGTGTCAAGATGATGATTCTACTGATATTGTTGATACTTATCTCTTAACAAATAATGTAAGAACTATTCTTAATTTAACATCCAATTATTGTGGTAGTAGTGGAGTCGCTGGAATAGGTTCAAATGGTCATTTTGTTTTTAATTATAGTTTTTTAATTTCAACTATAGTTGGTATTTTATTTATTATTATTATGGCAGGATTCACTTTGGATATGACTATAAGAGCTTTTAAATTAGCCATCCTTAGACTGATTGCTCCTGTTCCAATTATTAGCTATATTGATCCAAAATCAGATAATGGTGCATTTGGAGCATGGTCTAAAACCGTTGCTTCCACTTATATTGATATTTTTATTCGCGTTGCAGTTGTTTATTTTATTATCTTTGTTATCGATTCATTTAGTCGTACAGGTATTGTACTAGAGGTAGGAACTGGTCCTATTGGAATATTCTCCATTTTATTCATTTTCTTAGGGTTATTCTTCTTTGCCAAAGAGGCTCCTAAATTTATTACCGACTCATTAGGGATTAAGAATCCTAAAGGAATCTTCAGTGGAGTTGGAAAAATTTTAGGATTAGGAGCGGCTATGGCAGGAAGTGTTGGTTCAGGTATAGCAGCAGGACGTGCTAGCTATATGGCCGATGGTGCTAATGATAAAGAGCATACAAAGGGAAGGATTGCAAAAAATGTAGGAGCAGGTATTTTAGGTGCTGGAACAGGATTTTTTTCTGGTGCTAGAGCTGCTGCTGATGCTAAGGATCATCGAGTAAAAGCTGCTTTTGAGGCTATGTCAAAAAGGAATTCTACAACATTAGCTGCAGGAGATGCAGGTTCTACAGCTGCTGGTAGAGCAGGTTCATCCCTAAGTAGAATATTATTTGGAGAAACAGCAGCTGCCGCTGGAAATAGGGAAATTGCTAATTTAGAGGCACAAAAGGCAGCACTTGATGCTATTAAAGCACGTATGAGTAGTGAAATGGTTAAACAAGATTGGACTTATGGAGATATCGGTGGAGCCCTTTCTGGAATTAATGCTAATTACAAAAAATTTAAGGCAGCAATGGATGCAGCAGCAGCAGCAGGAAAAGAAGACTTTAATATTCGAGACGAAGTTACTGGCATTCGTCATACTGTAACAATGGAACAAGCTAATATGCAAATTGGTTATTTACTTAAGAATAATGAAGACTCATATGTTCAAGCAATTTATGAAGGAATGCAAGGGCGTCAATATAACGGTGCTATTAGAGAAGATGCTGTACTGAGAGAATCAATTATAGACGCACAGTCTAAAAATCCTGGGCTTATTATTAATAATAGAGATGCTGTTACTAAAAATATCGATGCTAAAACCATTGCTATTACAGATGCTAAAAGAAGAAATGCAAGAAATGTACAAAATGATCGATTTAGTGGTTCAAATAAATAATGAAAAGGGTGTGATATATAGTGAATGAATATTTAATTCCTGCTAATACAAAAAAGGGTGAATTAATATTTGGGTTATTTAGACCATTTGACTTAATTATGTTAGGGACAGGAGTAGGGATCTCGTTACTTCTTCTTATGTTAATACAGCTTACTAGTACGACTTCAGTTATCCTAGTACTTCTTCCTGCGCTAATATGTGGGTTTCTAGTTCTTCCTGTTCCTAATTATCACAATATGTTAATTGTGATAACAGAAGCATTTGAATTTTTAAGTCATAGGCAAAAATATATATGGAAAGGTTGGTGTGCAATTAGCGATGAGAAGAGGAAAAAATAACTCAAGTCCCTATACAGAAAATTGGATTCCGATAAGAGCAATTCAAAATGGAATGATTATAACAGACCATAAAGATAAAATTACAGGAGTAAAAATTACCCCTCGTAATATCTTTATTCTTGATCAAGAACAACAAAATAGTGTTTTAATCAGTTTAAAAAATTTTTATAATATGATTGATTTTGAATTTTGGTTAGTTGTTGCAGACCGACCAGTAGATATTTCTGTTTACATGTCACAACTTCAACTCTTATATAATAAAACAACATCACCTGCAATTCGTAAATTAATATTACAAGATATTGGTAAAGGAAATAACTTTATTAATAATAATGTTGTTGATACCGAATATTATATTTTATTTAAAGATAAAAAAGATGAAGACGTTCAAAAGAAAGTCAGACTTCTTATTAATGGACTTGCTGGATGTGGCTTAAATGCTAGTCAAGTTAGTAATGACGACTTAAGAGTTATTATCAATAATTTCTTGAACGGGGGCATGAATACTAATTTTGGGACGGTGATACCTGTATGAGTATTAATATAAAAAGTGAACTTGCACCTAAAAGTTTAAGTTTTTCAGCAAGTGATTTTTACATCAGTGATAAGTATGCAACAATTCTTACTGTTGTTTCCTATCCTAAATACATTATGCCAGGGTATTTATCTACTCTTACTAATATGCCTGGGATTAAAATTGTAGTAAAACATATTCCTGTTGCTTTTTCTACGATGTCAAAAATGTTAAATAGGCAAGTTGCTGAACTTGAAGAAAAATATAAAGATGAGAAAGATTTAACGACAAAAGAAAGATTGAGACAAGATGCAGAAAGTTTGCAATATTTTACCTCTATGTTAGCAGCTAGTCAGGCTCGTATTTTTGATTTTCAAATGCATATTATGATAACTTCCGATACAAAGGAAAACTTAGAGTTAATGAAAACTAATGTTAGAAATTATTTAGATGCCATGGAGCTTCGAGCAATATCTCTTCGATTTGAGCAAGAAAAAGTTCTTAAATCAATTTTACCTATTTTTCCTGCACAAGATATTGAAGAGCGAATCGGAACACCAATGCCTAGTCAAACCATTGCAGCCATGTATCCTTTTATATTTGATAGCATTAAAGATCCTGGCCTTTCTGCCTTACTAGGTGTTGATTTTTCAGGAGGAGTAATTTTATTTAATCAATTCCTTTATCAAACACGTAAAGAAAGTAATCGAAATAATGCTAATATGATTATTTTAGGTACCAGTGGATCTGGGAAAAGTACAGCAGCAAAACTACTTTTAAGAACACATATTCGAAATGGTTGCCAAATTGTTGTTATTGATCCAGAAGACGAACTTCGTGATTTAACAAAAAGTTTTGGAGGAGATACAATTGATATTGGTAAAGGTGGTCAATTTGGTTTAATTAATCCATTAGAAGTTGTAATCGATGCAGATGAAGAAGAGATTAGACAAGGTTTAGGTTATACTGTACTAACTCGTACTTTACAATCTTTAAAAGCCTTTATGAAATATTATGACCCATCTGTTTCAGAAGACGTACTTACGATGTTTTCTGAAGTAGTTCAAGATACTTATAAACGTTTTGGAATTGATTATAATACAGACTTTTCATCATTCACCTCAGCTGATTATCCAACCTTTACTGATGTTTATGCAACCGTTAAAGGTCGATTAATGTCAATGACAGAACAAACCCAAGAAAGAGATATTTTAGAAAGACTAGAACTAAAAATTAGACCAATTACTAAAGAGTTAAAATTTTATTTTGATGGACATACTACATTAACAGCTAAAAGTGACTTTATGGTATTTAATATTAAAGAGTTAATGAATAGTGATAGCAATGTTCGTAATGCTTTATTCTTTAATATTTTGAAGTATGCATGGAGCTTATGTTTGAATCCTGATGTTAATACAATCCTAATGGTAGATGAAGCTCATGTTATTTTAGGAGATAATAATGCTTTAGGTGCAGATTTTCTAGCTCAAATTCAAAGACGTGCTCGTAAGTATAATACAGGTAGTATTATTATTACTCAGCAACCAAGTGATTTTTCCGATCCAGCTGTTATTACCCAAGGTAAGGCCATTTTTGATAATGCATCATATTATTTGGTTATGGGACTTAAGAAACAAGCAGTTGATGACTTAGGAAAATTGATTGATTTAAATGATAGTGAAAAAGATGGAATAAAACAATACTCGCAAGGTGAAGCTTTATTTGTTTGCGGTAATCGAAGAATGCAAATTAATGTTGCTGTTACCAATGATGAATTAGATTCATTTGGAAGTGGTGGGGGATACTGATATCCTATTGATGTAAGTAGGTGAAAAAATGGACGAGGAAGAGAAAAAAGATAAAAAAGCCCAAAAAAAACAACAAGAAAATGATTCTTCCAAAAAAGCAGCAGGAGTTGCTGCTAAAGGTGCGATTGATTATTTTACTGGTGGAAAAGGTGGTCAAGTATATGATGCAGCAAAGAAAATTCCAGGAGTTGGTAAACAAATTGATCAAGCCGAAGAAAAACTTGGAAAAAGCCTTAATCAAGCAACAGGTGGAAAATTCGGTAAAGTTGCAAAAAAAGCTGATGATATTGGTGCCTTAGATGCTGCAGATAGTGCTTTATCGATGGGAGCAGGTGGAGGTGGCAAAACTGGTTCTCCAAATGGAAGGGTAGGAAGTTCTCCTAATAGCAATAATGTTGGAAAAAATAGTTTAAATCATAATGGTGGGATAGTTAAACCCGCTACAAGTCCTCTTGATCAAGAAAAGGAAAAAAATCAGAATCACTTACAAGATCAGTTACAAAAAAATACCCTGAGAATGATTACTAATGCATTTATGCCTAGTCTTGGTGCAAATACTACTAATACACTAGATCAATTAGGGAACAAGAATAAACAAAAAAATGAACAAGAAGAGGGCGAAAGTAAAGATCCTTCTACCTTTATGGGGGATATTAATTTTAAGAAAGTTTTACCTATTTTATTACCATCAATGGGAGGCTTTCTTCTTGTTATTATCGTTATTACAGTTGCTTTAAGTGGTTTTTATCAATTTCGTCACTTAATTGGAGTCGGATCAAGTGGAATTCAATCCAACATTGGTGGAGCAAGTGGTGGAGATAAAAAAGTAGAAGAGATGTATGATCGAATATTAAGGATTCAACAGGAATATTCGACAAAAGGAAAAAACTTTTCCGCTGATTTGATTTCCTCTGTTTTTCAAACTTTATCTTCTCGAATTGGGGGATTTAATCCTACTAATTTGACAGATGCTGTTATCAGAGAAATTGCTGATTATATGTTTGTTGAAAACTGTTCTGAGTTTGGTTGTACATATACCTATTCTGAGACTACCTTTAAGGAAAATTTAACAAATCATTTTTTTCCAAGGTATTTAAAAAAAGATCTATGCCAAGATGCTACAGATGAGGTTTTTCAACGCATTTTGGATTATCAAAAGATGATTGGATATACTAAAGGTGCAAGTAGTGGTAACGGAGTTTGTACTTATGATATACCCGGATTTGTTATAGGAAATTCGATAAGACCTGTTAATTTGATAATTAATAATTTGCAGTTTAGATCTTTGCAAACACCACAGTTTGGGGGAGTCAGTGGTGGAGTTTTAGATAATGGTAATTTAGTTGATTTTGAAAAATATGTTTTAGGGGTTACTTGGGGTGAATATTCATCAGGAAATAGTGAAGCAGAAAAAGCGATGCTTATTGCAGCTAGAAGTTATGCTCTTGCACGTCCATATTCAATGGGATTTGCTGGAGGAAGAAAATTAGCTCAAGAAAATGGTCAATGGGTTTTGGCCCTTCAAAATAGTGTTATGGATCAAGTTTATTGTGATCCTGATCAGGGATGTTCTAGGGATGTTAATAGTGGTCAAAATTCACAATTATATAGTGGAACAACTACAGGACCATATATTTATAAACCTGCAATTAGTAGTGACCATGCTCTTAGAGTTTATGCGAGTCAGGTT
Source organism: uncultured Clostridia bacterium (assembly GCA_947643225.1). Classification (GTDB taxonomy): domain Bacteria; phylum Bacillota_I; class Bacilli_A; order RF39; family UBA660; genus UBA2730. Next base: position 21,596 of record CANRVH010000017.1, on the reverse strand, counting down.
AATGGTGTTGTATTAACAGATGATCATGATAATATTATTTCTACTAGTTATAATAGTACAATTCAAAAAGATTTTGGGCGATTGGGGCAGTCAGGTCTCGATTACGTTGCTATTTTACTTACTCATTATTCCAAATATGGTGCCACAAAAGTAAAACAGATGAATTGTAGTAGCGGGTCTAGTGGAGGCGGATATGCTTCATGGAAACAAACGGATTCAAAATGGGCTAATATTTCCTTAGGAAAAAGTAATATCGCCAAAATTGGTTGCCTTGCTACATCTATTTCAATGTTAATTGCTAAAAGTGGAGTTACGGCTAATGTTAACGGTGAATTTAATCCAGGTACCTTTGTTCAAGCGATGAGTAGTGTAGGTGGATTTGATTCTGCGGGTAATTTACACTGGAATAAGACTAACCAAGTTGCTAATAATTTTAATTATGTTAATAAAATGGATTTATCAGGAAAGTCAAAAGCAGAAAAACTATTTATTCTTAATGGTTTGTTAAATCAAGGATATTATATGGTTTGTGAAGTAAAAGGCAATACAGGACAACACTGGGTAGCAATAGATAGTATTAATGGAGAAAATATTACAATGATGGATCCAGGAAGTAGTGCTACTAATATGTGGAGTCAATACAATTGGCAAAATACCAGTGCGGTTAGTTATTTTAAAGTCTCATAGGAGGAAGATCAATGAAAAGGAAGAATAATAAACCATATTTTTTTGTCTTAGTCCTTTTAGGAATTTTTCTACTTATCGTTTTCTTTACTGTTGGTCTTGATAGTTTAAAGAATAAAAATAAAAAACTATACTTGATTGTTGACCAATCTGCTGTTTGGGAGTATGGAAAAACGAAATGGAGAAATGTAGATCGGCAAAATTATTTAGAATATAATTGGAAAAAGTGCCAATATTACGAAGATGGAACTTTTGTTAATCAGAATTACTTAGTCTATACTAATAATAAATGGTATGTTTTTGATACTAATAAAGATGCTATTATGCCAAATAGTAAATTTTTAGCAGTAGGTGGTGGCAAAAAAGTCTCCGTAAAAAAAAGTAATATGATTGATACTGACCAAAGCGATCAATTAATAATAGAACAAGTATTAAGAGAAAATTCAATTAGTGATTTTGATCACTTTGTTACTAGAAATAAACTGGTTACTGATTTAGACAATGATCATGAAAATGAAACTTTATATGTACTAAGTAATATGTTTCCATCCGATTTTTCTCCTAACAAGGTTTATAATCTTGTATTTGTAAAAGATAAAGATTCAATTATCTATATCTATAAAGACATAGACAGTCTAGATAATATGTATAACAACTGTAAAGTTTACTTAAATAATATTCTCGACGTCGATCAAGACTCTAAGTATGAAATTATTATTGGATGTGGCTATTATAGTACAAATGGTGTAATGAATAGGATGTATACTTTAAAGAACAAAGAATATAAATTGTTGATTTCTAATCGATAAAAGTGTATAATAACTCACAAGAAAGAGGTAAATGGGTATGAAATTAAAAATTAGAATTGATTCAGAAGATTTATTAATATTTCTCATTTTTGCATTATTTTTATTATATATAGTAGCAATAGGTGTAGTAAACTTATCTACTTTTGCATCAGAAGGATACTTAGCAGGACCAAATCCACTTCCTGCTTTTTCTTCTAAATATATCGTATCTACTTTAGGCTTTTATCTTATCTCTTTAATTGGAGTAGTTATTAGTGCTAGTTCGTATATTTTTGAGTTTGAAAAAGGATTCGGGATTACGACAGATAAAAAAGATAAAGGCTATTCTAGATGGGCCAAGGATAAAGAAATTATTGAGAAAAAAGAAGTTGAAGCAATTAATATAAAGGATCAAAATAGTAATGCAGGAGGAACTCCATTAATTTATAAAGATGGACAAATTTATGTAGATAATGGAGAAAATCATACTTTAGTACTTGGTGCAACAGGTTCAGGAAAAACACAAACAGTTATTTTACCTACTGTTAAAGTTTTAGCTAAACATCATGAAAGTATGGTTATTACAGATCCTAAGGGTGAAATCTACGAAAAAACTTCGGAGATGCTTAGAGCAAAGGGTTATCAAATTTTACTTTTAAATTTTCGTGACCCACAAAACGGTAGTGCATGGAATCCAATGGATTTGCCATATAAAATGTATAAGCAAGGAAATCAGGATAAGGCAATTGAGTTATTAGATGACCTAGCACTTAATATTCTTTATGATGAAAGTAATAAAGGTGCTGATCCATTTTGGGAGAAAACTTCAGCTGATTATTTCTCAGGTCTTGCTTTAGGACTTTTTGAAGATGCTAAAGAAGATCAAATTAATATCAATAGTATTTCACTTGTTAGTAGTATGGGAGAAGATAAATTTGGTGGTTCTACCTATATAAAAGAATATTTTAATGGTAAAGATCCTGCTGGTGCAGCCTATATTAATGCAGCTAGTACAGTTAATGCACCTAATGAAACAAAGGGAAGTATTTTATCAGTATTTAAACAAAAGATTAAATTATTTGCTTCTCGTGAAAATTTAAGCGAAATGCTTTCTCATAGTGATATTGACCTAGCTAGTATAGGAAAGAAGCCAACTGCTGTATTTATTGTAATTCAAGATGAAAAGAAAACCTACCATTCTTTAGTTACAATTTTATTAAAACAAATTTATGAAACATTAATAGCAGTTGCTCAAGAACATGAAGGAAAGCTTCCAGTCAGAACAAATTTTTTACTAGATGAGTTTGCTAATATGCCACCATTAAAAGATGTTACAACGATGATTACTGCTGCTAGAAGTCGTCAAATTCGTTTTACAATGATTATTCAGAATTTCGCCCAACTTGAACAAGTATATGGTAAAGAACAAGCAGAAACATTACGTGGAAACTGTGGTAATTTGATTTATCTTGTTACAACTGAATTGAAGGCTTTGGAAGAAATTAGTAAAATGTGTGGTGAAGTAAAATCTAAAAAAGATGAGAAGACTGCCTCAACCCCACTTGTTACAGTTAGTGATTTACAAAGAATGAAAGAAAATGAAGTGATTATTTTAAGACTTCGTCAACAACCATTTAAGACAAAATTTACCCCTGACTGGAAAATTGATTGGGGAGAAACTTATCCTAAAGCTAGTTACCCTGAACGTGAAAAGGTTCCTGTTCATACATTTGATTTAAAAGAATTTGTTAAAGCTGAAAAAAAGAAGAAACTTATGGATATGATGAATTCAGCCGATGGAAGTGCACCATCTTCTCCATTTGTTAATGGTATGCCACCAATGCCAAATATGCCAGGGATGCCTAATATGTCTGGTATGCCTCCTTTTCCTAATATGCCAGGATTACCTCCAATAGGTAATAAAGCACCAATACCTAAACCAAAGGATTCTTCTATGCCATCGATGCCACCAATGTTTTCACAAAATCTTTCTAATATGGGCAAAGAGGATGATGGTATTAATATTGATGACTTAGTTAAAAAAATTGATGCAAAAATTGCAGAACTTGAAGCAGAAGAAAGAGAAGCTAAGAAAAAGGAAGAGGAAGAAAAAAGAAAGATACCAACTAATAAAGAATTTACTGATGATAATAAGAAAATCGTTGATGCAGAATTATTAAAAGATGAACCTATTAAGAAAAATATTGATTTAACTTTAGATGATGATGACGATGATGATGATTTCTTTGATGATTTCTTTGATAATTAACAAGAGTATGATATGATATTTTTAGAAGAGTGAGGGATAACGATGTTAAATCCAAAATTTAATAATAATAATCATTTAATTAATGATTTAAAAGAAAATTCTACTGAAGAGGATAATCCAATTAGTCATGCTATACAAGGATTTACGAGCAAGAATAATGAAAGCAATGGTTCATTTAAAAAGAAAATGATGAAAAATTTATTTATTATTGCTATTATTACCTTTTTAATTGTTATTTTATTATTTGTATTTTCTTCCTTTGGTGGAAAAAAAAGTTATTCTGATGTAGAAGATATTATGATTAAATCAGCAACAAAGTATTATAATGAAAATCAATCTTTACTACCAAAAACAACAGGAGGTATAGTTGAAATTAGCGCCAAAAAACTTGCAAACTTAAATTATATGAGAGAACTTGAAAGATATTTAAAAAGTGCTACTTGTAGTGGTAAAGTAGTTGTTGAAAATAACGACGATCACTATATTTATGTTCCTTATTTAGATTGTGGAGATGCTTATAAAACTACAGAATTATATAGAAAAATTACAGATTCTAGAAATCTTGTAACAACAGGTGATGGATTATATAGTAGTAGTGGAAACTATATTTTTAGAGGAGAAAATGTTAATAATTATGTCTCTATTGGAGAACACTTGTGGCGAGTAGTTAAGGTAACGAAAGATAATGAAGTTGTTTTAATTAAAAACGATGATATCTCTTATGAGACTTCTTCATGGGATAATCGATACAATGCAACAATTAGATACAAGGCTGGGATTAATGATTTTTCTATTAGTAGAATTCATGATAAATTAGAAAAAATCTATCAAGATCCCAAAAATGAATTATTCACCAAAGAAGTTAAGGATCATATGATTAGTCATAATTACTGTATTGGAAAAAGAGATAAAAAAGCTACTGGTAGTGATCACTCTATTGAGTGTAGCCTTTTATCCGAACCTTTAAAGGTGGGACTACTAACAACATCTGAATATATGTATGCTAGCCTAGACAGTGGATGTACTTATACCACAAGTTCTTCATGTCAGAATTATAATTACTTAGCAAATAAAAATTCTGCTTGGTGGCTTATAACTGCATCACAAGAAGATTCTTATCATGCCTATTATATTACAAATGGAGGAGTAATAAAATCAGATAATACGTCTTCATATTATGCAATAAGACCCCTTATTTATTTAAATAGTAGAACGATGTTTAAAGATGGAGAGGGTAGTTTAGAAAAACCCTATACTCTAAAATAGAAATAATGTTAATATAAGGAAATAGAGCACGTGCCCTTATTTCTTTTTTTTCATAAAATATTAAGAGGAGGTTTATTGTGAACATAGATGTAGTTGAATTAAAAAGAAAATTAGCTTCTAATCCACTAAATATTATAGATATTAGAAGTAAATACAAATTTTTAAGTGGAACAATAAAAGGGGCCATTCATGTCGATGAGAGAGAATTATTATATTATCATAATCAATATTTAAGCCAAAGCAAGGAATATTACTTATTATGTGATCATGGATTTAGTAGTTTAAAACTTTCCAAGATGCTTAATTCGCTAGGATACAAAACATATAGTATCCATGGGAGATATGATGGATATTTTCTAGAAAAATAGTTTATTTTATCGTATAATTATATTATAAAGAAAGTACAGGTGTTTTATGGAAATAATTTTTTTAGTATTAGCTATTGTAATTATTATTTTACTTATTATTGAATTGTTTTTAAATCGAAAAGAAAAACTAAATGATGCAAATATCACAGAAAGATTAGGTAGATTTGAAGTTAGTATGATGAAGGAATTAAATGATTTTCGAGATAACTTTAGCAAAAACATTAGTCAGGATTTTACCTCTTTAAATGAAAATGTTGAAAGAAGATTAATGGTTATTAATGACCAAGTAAATGAACGATTAGACCAGAATTTTGAAAAAACAAATAAAACATTTACGAATGTTATTGAAAGACTTAGTAAAATAGACGAAGCACAAAAGAAAATTGACCATTTATCTAGCGATATTATTAGTCTAGAAAGTATTCTAACTGATAAAAAAAGTAGGGGTATCTTTGGAGAGGTTAACCTAAGACATATTCTTTCTAGTGTTTTTGGAGAGAAAAATGATTCTATTTATCAAATGCAATATTCTTTAAGTACTAAAGTTATTGCTGATTCTGTTTTATTTGCACCTGATCCTCTAGGTAAAATTATTATTGATTCCAAGTTTCCCTTAGAAAATTATCAAAATATGGTTGATCAAAAATTATCTAGTGAAAAAAGGGAATATTATACGAAACTATTTAAACAAGATGTAAAAAAACATATTGATGCAATTAGTAGTAAATATATTATTTCAGGTGAAACAGCCGATCAAGCAATTATGTTTTTACCAGCAGAAGCAATATTTGCAGAAATCAATGCTTATCATCCTGATATTATTAATTATGCCTATAAAAAATGTGTTTGGCTAACTAGTCCTACTACACTGATCTCCACCCTTACCGTTGTTGAGATGATTATCAAAAATATGGAGCGAGATAAATATACTAAAGTGATTCACGATGAGTTAAATAAACTTGGAATAGAATTTACAAGATATAAAGAAAGATGGGATAAGCTCTCTAGAAGTATTCAAACTGTTAATAAAGATGTAGAGAATTTTTCTATTACTACTGATAAGCTCTCTAAAAAATTTCAATTGATTAATCAGGTTGAAGTTCAAAAATTACATGAAAATGTCGATGATGATGAAAATTATTTGGACTAGAAAATAAAAGTTCCTCATAAAGTTTATAGAGGGACTTTTATGATTTTAAGGATAATTTTATTTGTATTAGGGTTCTTTTTTATGGTTTGGGGAAATTTTTATATTATTGTATACATTAATTTATTTAGTTTTGGTTATACTATATTTGAGTATTTGGAGTATATATTTACTAGTTATGAATGTTATTATGCAGTACTTGGATTTTTTTTAATATTAATAGCAATCTATAAGAGAGGAGAAAAGTAATGCTATATATATATGATATTTTAGTTAATTTTATGGATGGTAATAGAATATATGAATTTTTTGAGTGGGATTACAAAGATATTATCGAACATATAAGAAAGATACCAGCTATAAGAGTGGATCAAAAAACTTTTCGTGATCTTTTAAATTATGAAGTTAGAGTGGATCAGGAATTCTTAAGATTGATAAAAGATAAAACCTATACTTATAAAGAAGGAATTGAATATGCTCTAATTATTAGTAATTTAGAAAGATGTTATGCTTTGGAGTTTAATAGTAGAGGAGAGATAATCTATAAAAGTTCATTATTAATTGATGAAGAAGATGATATTATTGAATGCAGTAGAAAGTTAGATGAATTTAAAATAGGCTATACCTTAGTTAAGCAACATACTTTAGATAAAGATTATTTTACAAGAAGAGAAGAAGTGGATCGGAACTTATTGAAAAGAGAAATTATTTCAACTTATGAAAATAAAGATTATGAAAAATTAGTTTATTTATATGAAGAAGCATATGGTAGAGATAACTCCGATATTGATGAAAAATATAAAAAACTAATCAATGATATTGATGAAGTATTCTCTATTAATTTAAAGAAAATTGTACAAATTATTCGCCTAACGAATAAAAAAAGAAAAGCGATTTAGTAGTCAATCATCATCGCTTTTTTTATTTTTTGAATTTGAATATTCGCTCTTTGCTGAGCCTTTTGTGTTCCTGCTTTTAAAATTTCTTCTACCTTTTCAGGATGAGCTTCATAGTATTTTCTTTTTTCTTTTATTGGCGCCAAAAATTTGTTCATTTTTTCAATTAATTCTTTTTTACATGCTACACATCCACGAGTTCCCTTTTTACACTCAGAACACACTTTTTCTATATTTTCCTTTGTATTTACTAATTTATGATAATAGTAAACCATACAAATATTAGGATTAGCTGGATCATCCTTTTTAATTTTACTTGGATCAGTAATTGCATTCATAATTTTCTTTTTTATTATTTCATCATCATCCACTAAAAAAATAGCATTTCCTAAACTTTTCCCCATTTTTTCATTTCCATCTAATCCCTTTATTCTAGCTGTGTCACTTAATATTGGCTCAGGTTCTTTTAGTGTTTTACCATAAATAGAATTAAATTTTCTAACTATTTCTCTACATTGTTCAATTAAAGGAAGTTGGTCCTCTCCAACAGGAATTAATTCACCATCAAAAATAGTAATATCAGCGGCTTGGCTTACTGGATAACCTAAAAAACCATAAGTGATACTTTCTCCATTATGACCAAATAGTTCCTTTTTTTGGGCAATTTCAGTTTTTACAGTTGGATTTCTCTCTAATCTAGCGATCGTTACTAAATTAGAATAATAAACAGTAAGCTCAGCTATTTCTTTAATTTGTGATTGGATAAAGAAATTAACTTTTGTAGGATCAAGACCAATAGAAAGTAAATCCATTGTAATCTCTTTTACATTTAATCTTACTTTTTTTGGATTATCGAAATTATCAGTTAATGCTTGCACATCAGCTATTTCTAAATAAAAATCATATTGATCCTGTAATTTTAAATAATTTTGGCAAGCACCAAAAAGATGACCTAAATGTAAATTACCTGTAGGACGAAGTCCTGTTAAAATAGTTTTTGGCATTATTACCACTCCTTATATAAATATTATTTTATCATAATTATGATAAAATAAAAAGGTTTGTAAATAGGATTATTTTTATCATATAGAGCCATGTTTGTTACCATGTATTATACAAATCAGATCACCCATCCATGGAATTTTATCAACTTTTTAGACGAATTATATAGATACTATTAATAAAACAATAAAGATTTTTCCAAATCATCTAGAGAGAAATAAATGAATTCTAGAGGACTTATAAAACTCTTCAATATAATCAAAAATAGCTTTAAAGAATATTCATAGGTATATAATTTGATCTGATAAAGTTTTTCTTTTTTAATAAGGAATGGAAAGATTGTTGAGTAGCATTTTCATCACAAGAATGATTTAAAGAAGCATAACTAAAAATGATTAGGTAAAAAAACTTCTATATAATTTAGAAAGAATTTGAAGGCCTTGATCAAAATGACAAATAAGACCAAGAGAAGAACTCTTATTCATAACAATTTTGAGATTAGATATTCATTTATCTGTTTTTTGATTAACAATTAAGTTTACAAGCATAGATTAAAATCGCTATCATATTTTCTAGGCATACCACCACCACTCTCCATAAAAGGTGTTTAAAAATATTATAAATTCCCATTGACAAAATCGATTGGGGGGGGGTATGATAGAATCATATAATGAAAATAGAGGTAGTAAGTATAATGAAGAAAATGAAAAAAGCAATATTTCAAGGTAGTTATAAATTTATTTTTGGAATAGTCCTAGGTATGATTTTAACTAGTGGAGGAGTGTATGCGTTAACTACAATTATGGGTAGTAATGTTATTTATTCTAATGCTGATTCAGAGCTTTCCTCAACTAATGTCCAAGGAGCAATTGATGAATTATATCAAAAGGTGAATTCTAAAGGGAATTTTATGGAAGCATATAGTTATAGTGAAACAGGCAGTAATCAATGTATAACAGGAGAAGAAGAAACCTGTAAAAGGACAACCTGTTATAAAGATAAAATAGCGAATAGTTGTCCTGCAGGAACAATTATAATGTATAAAGTAAAAGACTTAATGGCATTTGCTTTTCATGTTATAGCTGATAATGGGGATACTCTTATTATGCAAGCTCAAGAAGACACAACAGAAACAATGCCATGGTGTAAAAATTATTATGATAGCGAACCAAATATAGTATTACCAAAACTGGAGGAAAAAACAGCAAATTGGACTAATTTAAATAATCAAACCTATATTGTAGGAACAGGAACTACAGAAAAAACATCCAAAGTAAGAATGATTACAACACAAGAAGCAAAAATATTGGGATGTATAGAGGAAAAATCTAATTCATGTCCAAAATGGATGGCTGATGCTAATGCTAGTTTTTGGACATTAGATAAGAAACTAATTCGTGATAGTTCAGGTGGAATTACTACTAATATTCATGGATTTGATGATGCATATGGAACCGCACGTGCAGTGATAGAAGTCTCTAAGTAACAATTTCTATATATTTGAATAAAATAAGTATAACTTAATTTATAAAAGATTTTTAATACTAGAGAAAAGAGAATAATAAATTAAAGAAAAAATATTCATTTTATGTATACAATTTCATAGAATAGGAAATATTAAGAATAGACCTTGACAATTTATTAGGATATCCTTATAATTTAACTATAGACTTTGATGGAGAAAAGTAAATTGGAATGATTTCAGCGAATTAGGAATTTGGTGTGAGCCTAATAATTCAGACTATTTGAAAGAACACTCCTGAGTTGCTTACCGAAAAGATTTCTTAGTAGACTAAGCCGGGTGTATACCGTTATCTTATACTTGATTTGATTGAATCTAAAGTGATTATGAAGAAATAAATAACTTTGTAATAAATAGGGTGGTACCGCGGAATACTAGTTTTCGTCCCTTTGTATAGGGATATACGTGAACTAGTATTTTTATTTTGATCAAGGATAGGGTTTTAGTGATGAGAGGTTTTTCCCTATATCCTTTTCCAAAAATATATGTAAGTAAAAAATAATGAAAGAAGGTAAATATATGATAATAGATGTAAAAGAATTATTTGATCAAAAAGAAAAATATATGAATAAGGAGGTAAAGCTACAAGGTTGGATTAGAAATCATAGAAAACAAAAAAATTTTGGATTTATTGATTTTTCAGATGGAACCTCTATTAAACATGTTCAACTTGTCTATGACGATACTTTAGATATTTTTGAGGAAATTCAAAAATATCATGTGGGATGTGCAATAGAAGTTTCAGGAATTGTTATTCTATCTCCAAAAGAACACCAAGAGTTTGAAATTCAAATTAGTCAAATAAAATTATTGGGTGATTGTCCAATTGATTATCCAATTCAACCTAAAAGACACTCTAGAGAATTTTTAAGAGAACAAGCCTATTTAAGACCTAGGGTTAATTTATTTCAAGCAGTTTTTAGAATTAGAAGTGTAGCGGCTATGGCGATTCATGATTATTTTCAAGGTAACAATTATGTTTATGTTCATACTCCACTTTTGACAACAGCAGATTGTGAAGGAGAAAATCAAATGTTTAAAGTAACAACTTTTGATTTTAACGATATACCATTATTAGACGGAAAAGTTGATTTATCAAAAGACTTATTTAATAGGCAATCATTTATTACAGGCACAGGTCAATTGCATGGAGAAGCCTTTGCGATGTCCTTTAAAAAGATTTATACGTTTGGTCCAACATTTAGAACAGAAAATTCAAATACAAAGACACATGCTAATGAATTTTGGATGATTGAACCAGAAATGGCTTTTATGGATTTAGATGATTTGATGAATACGGAAGAGGATATGTTGAAAAATATTGTCTCTTATGTTTTAGAAAGGTGCCCTGATGAGATAGACTTTTTGGATCAATTTGTAGAGAAGGGCTTAAAGAAAAGACTGAACCATTTAATCGATTCTACTTTTCATCGAATTACTCATCATGAGGCAATTGATATTTTATTAAAAGCTAATCAAAAATGGGAATTTACCCCTAGCTATGACGAAGATATTGCTAAAGAACACGAGAGATATATTACCGAGTATTTTGATGGCCCAGTTTTTATTTATAATTGGCCGAAAGATATTAAAGCATGGTATATGAAAGAAAACCCAGATGGTAAAACTGTGGCAGCTGTAGATTTAGAAGTTCCTGGAAGCGGGGAATTAATGGGTGGATCACAAAGAGAAGAGAACTTTGAAAAAATTATTGAACGTGCTAAACAAATGAATGTTGATTTAAATACTGTTAAGTGGTATCTTAATTTAAGAAAATTTGGAGGTTGCTATCATAGTGGTTTTGGTATGGGATTTGAACGACTAGTTATGTATTTGACAGGAATAGATAATATTCGCGATGTTATTCCTTTCCCTAGAACACCTGGCAACTGTGACTTTTAATTTCTAAGTAGGAAAATTATTCCTACTTTTTGTATATTTTTAAAATTTTAATCCATTCTATTAATGGAGGAAATTTATGAAAAAAATATTTTTGACTTTAATTACTTTTTTGCTTGTCGTTACTGGTTGTACAACGACGATGAATACCCCTACAAAAAGAGTAGAAGAATTTATGAGTAAATACCAAGGACTTGATAGTGAAGTTATTAATCAACTTGATCATGTTGTCTCTAATGATTCTACAATGAATGACGATCAAAAAAAGGAATATACATCTTTGATGAAAAAACAATATCAAAATTTATCTTACAAAATTAAGGATGAAAAGATAGAAGATGATTTAGCAACAGTTACTGTTGAAGTAGAGGTTTATGATTATAGAAGTGCCCTTAATAATGCAGAAACCTATTATGCTAGTAACAAAGATAAATTTAAAGATAAAGAGGGTCATATTGATAATAGTAAATATATGGACTATAAAATTACAGAAATGAAAAAAATTGCGGACCGAAAAAAGTATGAACTTGTATTTACTTTATCTTACGAAGATGATGAATGGACTATGGATGATATCTCAGATAATGATCGTAAAAAACTACACGGAATCTACCAGGACTAAATAAATCATATGTTTTTGGGCATATGATTTTATCTATATTATCTTTCCTTTTGATTGCTTCGCCCAACTATCCAGTCCATTGAGCAGTTATATTGTAATGCTAATTTTTTAACCATTAAAGTTTGCATTAAATTAAGTAATTTTGGATTTTTATAACCAGAATAAGTACTTTTTGATATTCCTAGTTCCTTAGCAATATCTTTTGCTAGTTTGTGATTCTCCTCTTCAATTGTAGTTAATCTCTCAGCCATGACTTTTTTATCAATTGCTTTGATTTTAATGATGTCATCAGAACAAGGAATATCCGTTAATTTGCATATATAGTCAAGACTAAAATTAAATTCATTACAATAGTCTAAAAGATATTTTAACTTTACATTAGATATTTCTGATTCAATATTTGCATAACTACCTCTACTAATCTTAGTTGGCTCAGCAATTTCATATTGCTTAAGTTCTAGAATATCTCTAACTTCTTTAAATCTATAGTCCACTTTAATCACCTACAAATATTTTTTCATAAAAATTTGAGAAAAAATAACATTGCAAACTAATATGAACTGATATATAATATTATTGGTAGAAAGTAGAACTTCTATACTAAATTTCATATAAATTATAGCTATTTTGATTTAATTAAAACTAGTACATATTTATACTAGTTGCTATCTTTTCTTTTCATTACTTCTTCCAATAATCCAATCTATTGAATAGTTATATTTTAGAGCTAGTTTTTTAATCATTAAGGTTTGCATTAAATTAGGCAATTTTGGATTTTTATAACCAGAATAAGTACTTTTTGATATTCCTAGTTCTTTAGCAATATCTTTTGCAAGTTTGTGATTTTCCTCTTCAATTATAGTTAATCTCTCGGCCATGATTTTTTTATCAATCGTTTTGATTTTAATGATGGACCTAGAGCAAGGAATGTCCGTTAATTTACAGATATAGTCAAGACTAAAATTAAATTGATTACAGTATTTTAATAAGTATTTTAGCTTTACATTAGAAATCTCCGATTCAATATTTGCATAACTACCTCTACTAATATTAGTCGGTTCAGCAATTTGATGCTGTTTAAGTTCTAAATCATCTCTAATTTCTTTAAATCTATAATCCAATTTAATCACCTATAGATATTTTTTCATAAAACTTTGAGAAAAATCGATATTGCAAACTAATATGAACTGATATATAATATTATTGGTAGAATATGACGGTATTATACTTTATTTTATAATCAAAAAGAAAAGTTAAAATAATTATTTTATACAAAAAAGGAAAGGAGAAGTGATGATTTTATATGAATATTCAAAATAAGCAACTACAAAAACAAGTTGATGATATTGTATTTGACTTTGAAGATAAAATAAAGAAAATTATGTCAATCGAGTATCATTATAATTTAGATTATATTTTTAAAAACATTTCAAATTTGATAGATGAAGACAAGTACCATATCTATGAAATGTTAATTAATTACTATCTTGAAAATCTTAGTAAGTTAGATCATCATAAAATCTTGAATCAAATTTATCAGACAGAAGGAGAAAATAGTATTGGAAAATTACATGAAATCCAAAATATTATTGATTTTTTTGATTATTCTATGATTAATCAAGACCATGATGATATAGATCTAGATGAAATGGAGGAGGAGGCTAGTGTTATTGCCTTTGATTTGGTTGCTAAGATATTAGGTAAAAACGAAAGAAAGTTGAAATTGCCTATAAAAATTCAAAATATTAAAGATTTTTGTATTAATAATACAATTAGAGAATGTGATATGCATCAGCTGTTTTTCTTGATTATATTAGACCTATCTGTTATATACCATTATGTTAGTAATAAAAAATGATTAACTAGTGAAAAAATAAAATAAATTGTTATTTTGATTCATATACTTTTTTAGGTGATAAGCTTGAAGAAATATATGATTTTTTTATTTGTAATTCTTTTTCTTCCTTTTAATGTATTTGCTAGTGATACTGCTAGAAGTAGCATTTTAATGGATGTTGATAGTGGTAGAATTTTATATAATAAAAATATGAATGAAAAAAGACTAATTGCTAGTATTACTAAGATTATGACAGCAACTGTTGCGATCGAGCATTCGGATGTTAACAAAAAGGTAAAGGCAGGGGATGAAGTTCTTTCCATGTATGGAACTAGTATTTATATAGAAAGTGGAGAAGAGATGAGTATTAAAGATTTATTGTATGGATTAATTCTTAGGAGTGGAAATGATGCCGCAGTTGTAATTGCCAAAGCCGTTAGTAAAGATGAGAAGAACTTTGTTAAATTAATGAATGAAACAGCTACGAGAATAGGAATGAAGAATACTGTATTTCATAATTGTCATGGATTAGATGAAGAAACCCAAAATTATTCTACTGCCTATGACATGGCTATTCTTTCCCGATATATTTATCGTAAGTCAAGTTTATATAGAAAGATTATTAATACTTATAAATATAATTTAGCAACAGATGAAAAGAGTTATCTTTGGTATAATCGAAATGAACTTCTAAAAAAGTATAAATATTGTGTGGGAGGTAAGACTGGTTATACTCCTAAAGCAGGAAAAACATTAGTTAGTGTAGCCTCTAAAAATAATTTTACAGTAACAGCAGTTAGTATAAAGGATCCTAATCATTATCATAGTCAAAAGGAATTATATGAATATATTTTTGCTAAGTATCAGCGATATCAAATAATTGATAAAAAACACTTTTCTATTGATGAAGACTTTTATCAAGATGAACTTTATATTAAAGAAGATTTTTTCTATCCATTAACAGAAGATGAGTTCACGAAAATTAAGACATTAGTTAAAATTACAAAACTAAAGAATTATAAGAATCATTCAAAAGTTGGAGAAATTGAAGTTAAGTTAAATGATGAAGTAATTAAAAAAGTAGATATTTTTGTTCGAAAAAAGAAAAAGAAGAATTTTTTCTCTTCCTTATTTCATCGCTAATCTGAAAAAGTTGATACTTGGTCTTGCCATAAACCTAAAGTAGGGGTTAGGACTTCCAATTCCACTAGAAACAAATAATTTTGTTTGATTGATTTTGTAATATTCTTTAAAATATTTTTTTGAACCTTCTTTTTTTATTAAACATAGATCTTTGGTCAAACAAATTTGACCATTTAGACTATTACCTGCTAGAGCTAGATCAACGGGATAATGATTAATTATTTTATCTATGTTATCCGCATCATGCATAATAACAATATGATAAATCTTTTTATTAGTCGATTCTTCTTTATAATAAGAAAAAGTTTTTTCCATATCTTGATTATTACTTGGAGAAAGACCTGTTATCAATATAGGATTATGATCATTATTATAGATTAAATCAGATGAATTTTCTAAAATAGTAAAGGAACTCTGTCTTAAGATTGTACTAATATTTTCCTGATCTAGATCTCCTAGTACAGCATATTTACCAATAGATGCAGATAATTTATTTAATTCTTCAATTAATTTTTCACTTTCTTCACTTTTCATTTTATAATTTTCATCTATTAAATCTCCTGTGAAAATGATAAGATCTGGTTTTCTGTAATTGATTTTCTTAACTATACTTTTAATGTCTTCTAAATAAATTGTTGATCCATAATGAAGATCTGATAAATGGATAATTTTTGCTCCGTGAAAACTTTCAGGTAGTTTTTTATTTACTATTCTTTTTTCTTTTATAATGATTCCATTAGTTGAAATATATTTTGTATACAGAAGAAAAAGAGAAACAAGGATAATAATGATTAGAATGATTTTGAAACATAATATTGTTAATTTTTTTCTCTTTTTTCTTTGTTCTTCTTTTTCTAATTCCTCCTGAATTTCTCTATTTTTTTCTTCACGAGTAGACATAGTATCACCAATACCATTTTAACACAGATTAACTAAATTTTTAAAATAAGTTTAAAAAAATCATGATTTATGGTATACTTAGTCTAGAGTAAAGGTTATGGAAGGGTGATATTATGGCTAGAAAGAGTAAGAAGATGTTAATTAATATGGAAGTAAATCGACTTACTTATGCTTATACCTTTTTACTCAGTGCAGCAGTTGTTTTTATTCTTAGTTTAAAAAGCTTTACTTTTAATATACTAGGAAATTCTATTAGTTATGCAATATTTATTATGCCTTTTTTATATTTTTTAGTTGAATTAATCGTAAAAGAAATAGGCTATAAACCAGCTAAAGTTGCTATTTTAACTTCTACTGTTGTTGTTTATATCTCTTCTATATTAATCGATGTTATGTTTGGAGTTAAATTTAGTATATTGAATTATTTTGGAGTTACATTTGCTTATTTTTTAAGTCAATTTTTAAACTTATCTATTTATTATTATATGTTAGATAATTATAAAACACCATTATTCTTTGTTATTCTTAATATGATTTTTAGCCTCCTTGTTCATAATATGTTATATATGCTGTTTACTACAGGGATGGTCTTTACAAATACTTTTTGGCTTAGTTATATGTTAATCGTTGTTTTACAATTTATGATTTGTGTTGTTCTTTCTGTTATTATTAATTTAGTAAAACAGGGAATAGAAATAGATTAATTTATAAAAGGAGGTTATTTATGGCAACATCATTAAGTTTTGTTGAATATGTATGTGAACAGATTCATGATATCGGAGAAATAAGATATAGAAAAATGTTTGGAGAATATATGGTTTATGTAAATGATAAACCAATTATTCTTATATGTGATGATACCGTTTTCGTCAAAAAGTTGGATTCCATTTCTTCTATGATGAATCATGCAAGTATCGGATATCCATATAAAGGGGCCAAAGAGCATTATATTCTAGATATTGACAATGTAAACTTAGCTAAAGAAGTTATTACTAAATTAGAAAATGTTACTCCCTTACCAAAAAAGAAAAATAAAAAGTAGTTAATGTTATGGATTTGAATAAAACTCTCAATATGAGAGTTTTATTTGTATTTATAAAATCGAGATCATAACTAATAAACTATTATGAATGATATGCATAATAATAGAAGGAAAGATGTTATTTTCTTCATAATCCATATAAGCAAAACTTAAACCTAAACTAGCATAAGGAATGAAATATAGATAACCAATTAAGTTAGAAGATGTACCAATAACATGCATAGAACCAAATATAAACCCTGATGTTAAAATAAATAACCATTTAGACTTAAAAGCATCCATAAAAGTTTTTCTAAAAATTAACTCTTCAATAATCGGACCGATTATACCTGCAGTTATTAACATGATATAGGGAGCCGATGTAATCATATTCTGTACTAATCTTTCATTATCTGCACCGTTTTCTTTAAATAAGACTGCTATAAGAATATTGCTTACAATCATTCCTAATATTCCTAGTAAATAGTATTTTAGACTATTATCTAAAGTTTTAAAAATATTTTTTTTCATTTTTTTAAAATCTTCTTTTAAATCCTTTCTATAAATAATTAGAAGTATAACTAAAAGAAAAAGATGGGAAAAAAGATTTAATAATATTTTAATCTCAGGTGTTAATGTTTTAATATTCATATTAAAAATTATAATTGGAATATACTGAAAGATTTTACTAAAATAGAATAGAAAAAACAAAATAATTAGTTTAATTAAGTTTTTAACATTTATATATTTATTTAATTTCATAAAATTCTCCTTTTAATTCTAAAAAAATTATAGCATAAAAAGATAACTTTGTTTAAAAAAAATAAAAAATATGATATAATAAGGCGGTAGTAGGAGTGGAAATATGGCAATATTAAATGATGTTAAGGGAATAGGTCCAAAATCGCTTGGTTTATTAAATAAAATGGGAATACAGACAATTGACGAATTAGTTATGCATTACCCTTTTCGATATGAGTATCTTATTAGAAGTAATCTTATGGAGATAGATGAGGATGAAAAAGTCATTATAGATGGAAAAATAGAAAGTATTCCTATTCTAATGAGATTTAAAGCAGGACTAAATAAAATGAACTTTAGATTGGTTACTAATCAGGGAGTTGTTGGAGTCTCTATTTTTAATCGAGCTTTTATGAAAAATGTTTTACAAGTAGGAATTACTGTGACAGTTATTGGCAAGTATGATCGTAAAAAAAATGTTATTACTGCTAGTGAAATTAAAATGGAGTCTTTATCTAATAAGGCTAAAATTGAACCTATTTATCATGTTACTAAGGGAATTACTAATAAAAATATATCTACTTATATTAATATGGCACTTTTAATGTATGGAAAAGAAATAACTGATTATATACCTAATGTTTATATTGAAAAGTATAATTTTTCTAATAAGAGAACAGCTCTGAATATTGTTCATAATCCACCGACCGATGAGAAACTTAATGAGGCTAGATATCGTTTAAAATATGAAGAGCTATTTACTTTTATGTTTAAAATCAATTATTTAAAAAAACAGAATAAAAATGAAAATATTGGTATGGAAAGAAAGGTATCAAGAGAGAAGGTTTTAGAATTTATACAAACTATCCCTTTTGATCTCACTAGTGATCAAATGAGGGCAGTCGATGAAATACTTGATGATTTGAATTCTAAAGGAAGAATGAACAGACTTCTTCAAGGAGATGTTGGTAGTGGAAAGACGATTGTCTCTTTTATTGCAATGTATATTAATTATTTATCAGGTATGCAATCTGCCTTAATGGCCCCTACTGAGATACTTGCTATCCAACATTTCCATAATTTAAGAGACTTGCTTAAAGAGTTTAATATTCATATTGCATTACTTACTGGTTCAACTTTAAAAAAGGAAAAAATGGAAATATATAAGGAATTAAAAAGTGGTAGTATAGATATAGTTGTGGGTACTCATGCTCTAATACAAGATGATGTAGTCTATCAAAACCTAGGATTAGTAATTACAGATGAGCAACATCGTTTTGGAGTTAATCAACGTGCTAATTTACAAAACAAGGGAGTAAAACCCGATATTTTATATATGAGTGCAACTCCTATTCCTAGAACTTATGCTTTAACTATTTATGGAGATATGGATACCTCTATTATTAAGGAGAAACCTAAAGGAAGAAAAAAAGTAGTTACTTGCATTAAAAATAGTAATGAAATTAAAGATGTTTTACAGATGATGTTAGATGAGTTAAAGAAACATCATCAGGTATATGTTATTGCCCCTTTAGTTGAAGATTTAAATGACTCTAGTGAACTTACTAGTGTTTGTGATTTAAGAGATAAAATGAAATTGGCTTTTGGAGAATACTATAATATTGATATTGTTCATGGGAAAATGGCTAGTAAGGCAAAAGAATTGATTATGCAGGAATTTGTTCAAGGAAAAATTCAAATTCTTATTTCTACTACAGTTGTTGAAGTTGGAGTAGATGTTGCCAATGCTAATATGATGGTTATTTTTGATGCTAATCGTTTTGGACTTTCAACACTTCATCAGCTAAGAGGAAGGGTAGGACGTGGTAGTACTGAATCAAAATGTGTATTAATTAGTGATATGGATACTAAGAGACTTGAAGTAATGGAACGCGAAGATGATGGTTTTAAGATTAGTGAGGCTGATTTTAAGTTAAGAGGTCATGGTGATTTATTTGGGACAAAACAAAGTGGTGATATGACATTTAAAATAGCCAATATTAAAGATGATTATGATATATTGTTACAAGCTAAAAAGGATAGTGAAGAGTATTTAAATTGTAATAATAACGTTGATGAATTAAAGTTGAAGTTAATTAATTCAATGAATAGTAGTAGTTAGTTGTCGTAAAGTAAAAAAAAAATTTTAAATATAATTGACAATTATTTAATTATTAGATATCATTAGGTTGCATGGTGATAAACCATGCTGAATCTCTCATGATAATATAATATGAGAGTTATTCAACCGAAACCCCCTGAAATCCCAGTCGAAAGGCTGGGATACTTTGTTTTTAAGGGCTCCAAGCTCTTTTGTATATGTATTAGGTACCCAAATAGGTCCCCATTTTAATTTAAATTGTCGATAATGTTTATTATTTCATTCATTTGATTTTTAAATAGGTGAGAATATGTGTTTAATGTCTCATCTATTTTTGTATGTCCTAGATATTTTGCAACTACATTTATTGTGGCACCGCTATTTATAAGTAGTGATGCACAACTATGTCTAAAATCGTGTATTCTAATTTGTTTAACTCCTGCTAACTTACAGTTTTTATTTTTCCTAGTTCTTATTTTACCATTTGTAATAGGCTCAGTATCTCCAAATACATACCAACTATTATTAAACCCATAATGATTATTAGAAACTTTATATAGTGCTTTTAAATCATCTAGTAAAACTTTAGGTATTGGAATATTTCTAACACTTGATTTTGTTTTAGGAGTAGTAACTATATAGGATTTATCTTCATCTCCTCTAGTTGCTACAACATTCTTATTTACACTTAGATAATTATTTTCAAAATCAATATCATTCCAAGTAAGACCACGAAGTTCCCCACGTCTTAATCCACAATAATATAAGGTTTCATACATAGCTTTATATAATATGTCATCTTCTATTGAAATAAACTTTTTAAATTCATCATAAGTAAAAAATAACATTTCTTTTGGTATCTCATTTGGATTTGTAAAATTAGTCATTTTATTATAAGTTGCAGTAAAATTAAAATTGTACCACTTAGTAGCATAGTTTAATAATTCTTTAAAGAATTTAAATAGATGATTCTTATGATTTGTTGTATAACCATAAGAATTAATTTCTTTCTTCCATTTTTCAAAGTGTTCTATGTTAAAATCCTTCAATTTAACATTTTCTAGATTTTTAAAGAACTTTTGTCTATCTCTATAAGTCTTTAAAGTAGTGAATTTTACTTTATCTTCTTTATAAGCATAGAAGAGAGTATATAAATCCTTAAAAGTCATATTACGATCTTTATCGGCTCGTTCAGTATTCATTGTTAAAAACTCTCTTTCGGCTTTTAAAGCCTCTGTTTTAGTTAAAAACTTCTTTGACTTATATTTTCTTCTTGTTCCATCTAAATTCTTTACATAGTCATAAAATATCCATTTGCGCCCATCTTTTGTCCATTCTTGCCTTTCTAATTGTTTAACTGCCATAATTATTCCTCCTCGAAACTATTGCT
>CANRVH010000016.1 GCA_947643225.1 uncultured Clostridia bacterium | reverse complement strand
TTTAACAATTAAAACAACTACTACAATTATAACAGAAATGGACAAACTTGCAAGAAAGTTACCTGAATATGATGTGATAAGTGAAATACCAGGATGTGGTAAGAAACTAACATCTAGAGTAATAGCAGAGATTGGAGATATAAGAAGATTTAAAAATGCAGGAAGTATTATTGCTTATGCTGGATTAGATGCCCCACCATATCAATCTGGACAATTTGAAGCAACCAATAGGCATATATCAAAACGAGGGAATAAATATTTAAGAAAAACAGGATATGAAGTAATGAAATCCATTAAAAGTAGTTGTAAATCAGATAATGAATTAAAGTCTTACATTATAAAAAAAGAAAAGGAAGGTAAGTTAAAGAAAGTAGCCAAAATAGCAGGATTAAATAAATTTTTGAGAATGTATTATGGGATAGTAAAAAAGAAATATAAACAACTAGAAATATGGTGATTTTTCTTTCTTGATATATTCAAAAAAAAGACCTAGCAATAGGTCTGCGTTAGCATGTTTCAATATATAAACATATAAATTTTTAAAAAGTTATCAAAAACTATTGATTTTTATTAGCAAGTTTTGTTGTGTAAAAATTTTAATTTATTACTTTATGAATATGGGGTAGTGATGTTTGAGTTGGTTTGTTTTGTAATTTTATTATGCATGATTGAGTACCTATAATTTTAAGTGTAATTTTTTGATTTAAAAGTTGCACTTGACTTTTTAATAAACTGTTTGATATTTAATGACTTTTTATTTTAAATATAGTATAATTGTGATAAGAATATCG
The DNA here is from genome assembly GCA_947643225.1 of uncultured Clostridia bacterium. Lineage (GTDB taxonomy): Bacteria > Bacillota_I > Bacilli_A > RF39 > UBA660 > UBA2730. The sequence continues at coordinate 33,270 of CANRVH010000016.1, read as the reverse complement.
TAGAGTATATCAATTATATTGTATCGTGGTGGTAATTATGAATAATAAGTTTAATAATTATATTGTTCATATAACATTAGGAATATTTTTGTTTCTAGTGGTTTTTCTATTACCATTTCATGTTAGTGCTAAACCTGAAGTAGGAGATGTAGAAAATTTTCCTTATAGTAAGTCTGTCCAATCCTATACTGCTCCAGCAACAGGATATTATCAATTAGAAGTTTGGGGAGCTTCTGGTGGAACTAGTGGTGGGTATGCTGGTGGTTATGGAGGATATGCTACTGGTGTTACTTATTTAAATAAAGATGAGACAATTTATATTGTAACTGGTGAGGCTGGCTCTGGTTGTTCAGGTAAAAGTTGTATTGTACAACCTAAATATAATGGTGGTGGAGGATGTCGTGCTTATGTTTCGGGCACCCCAACTTGTGCATCTGGTGGTGGAGCTACTCATATTGCTAAGGTATCTGGTGTTCTATCATCTTTATCACAGTCTAAAGGTGTCTTAAGCTCGTCTGGTGATTATTATATTTCAGATGATATTTTAATTGTTGCTGGAGGCGGTGGAGGAGGAGCCATTACTAATTCTTCTAATCATGGTAGAGGAGGACACGCTGGTGGATATATTGGTGGTAATGCAATTTCAACTGGTGCTCCAGATTATGAGGCAAATGGCTATGGTTTAGGAGGAACTCAAATAGCTGGTGGTTGTAGAAGCAATGCAGTAGGGTCTTGTGGTTCTTTTGGTTACGGTTTTTCTGATATAGTTACGAATAATGGTGGGGCTAACACTGGTGCTGGTGGTGGAGGCTTCTTCGGTGGAGGAGGAACTCATGTAAACTCTGGGGCAGGAGGCTCTGGTTATATTGCCAGTAGTAACTTACTTAGTCATAATGGTATTACTAAGTCGATGTATTGTTATGGTTGTTCTGCATCTTCTTCATCAGAAACAAAAACAGTACAAGTTTCTGCTGTATCTAGTAACGCTATATCTAATAATGCGAAAACTGGTAGTGGGTATGCAAGAATAACTGTAAAGGAGTTAACAAATACTAATTCAAAACTAGATAGTATTACAGTATCTGGTGGTACCTTTGTACAAAAATTTGATCCAGATACTTATATTTACGATGTTGTTGTAGATAGTGAAAATTATAATGTGGATATTTCAGCTATTGTTAAAGAGGAAACGTCAACTATCATTGGTGAGGGAAATTATACGATAAAGGCAGGAGTTAATCAGGTAACATTGGTAGTTACAGCCGACAGCGGAGATACTTCTATTTATCAATTAAATATTACAAGGTTGCCATCAAGTTATAAGTATTTATCTGATATTAAAATTAATGATGAATCAATCTCTGATTTTTCTCCGGAACAGTTAGAATATAATATAGAAGTTAACTATGATATAGAAAGTATTGATTTACAGGCTATTTATGGAAGACCTGCTCAAACTATCAATTTACCAAAGGACTTTTCTTTAAAAACGGGTAATAATACTTTTGAAATAGAAGTTGTATCAGAGGATGGCGTTAATAATACAATCTATAAAATAAATGTATTTAGAAAGCATACATCAAAATTAAAAGAAATTGATTTGGGTGAGTATTCTTTAGAATTTGATCCGGATACTTTGGTCTATACACTTGATATTATGAAATCAACTATATCACTTTCAGTTGTTGCAACACCATATGATGATGAGGCTAGAGTAACTTTATCTGGTTTTGGTTATATTAAAGCATCTACTACTGGAACAATAACAGTAATAGAACCAAATTGTGAATCAACTGTTTATACTATTAATATTGTAAAAAATGGGGAAGTTTCTCAAGTAGTACATGATTTTCCATATAATGGTCAAATTCAAGAGTTTGTAGCACCAGAAACAGGATATTATCAATTAGAAACTTGGGGTGCCCAAGGTGGAACGATTAGTTCAACTTATTCAGGGGGATATGGTGCCTATTCAACAGGTGCTGTGTTGTTAATGAAAGATGAAAAAGTTTATGTAACGCCAGGACAAGCAGGAACCTATTGTCGTGGAAATAGTTGCATTGTCCAGCCAAGGTTTAATGGTGGTGGAGGTTGTCGTGCTTTTTATACTGGGAATCCATATTGTGCTAGTGGTGGAGGAGCTACTCATATTGCAACAGCTACTGGACAGCTTTCTAGTTTAAGTGCTGATAGAGGTTCTGTCTTAATTGTTTCTGGCGGTGGCGGTGGTGCTGGTTATACAAATACCTCTAATCATGGTAAGGGTGGTCATGCTGGAGGATATATTGGTGGTAATGCAATTTCAACTGGTGCTAAAGATTATTGGGCAAATGGTTATGGACTAGGTGGAACGCAAACGGCAGGTGGTTGTAGAAGTAATGGTGGAAAATGTGGTTCTTTTGGTTTAGGTTTTTCTGATACAAAGACTAATAGTGGTGCTGCGAATACTGGTGCTGGAGGCGGAGGTTTCTTCGGCGGAGGAGGAACTTATGTAAACTCTGGAGGTGGAGGTTCTGGCTATATTGCTAGTTCAAAGCTAAAAAGTTACAAAGAGATAACGAAAGCAATGTATTGTTATTCTTGTTCTACAACTGGTGATGACTCTATTTATACAGTTAGTACTAAAAATGTATCAAAACAGCCAGTATCTTATTATGCAAAAGGTGGCGATGGTTATGCTAGGATTACGTTACTAGCACAGGCTAGCCAGAATAACTTTTTAACTACTATTACAACAGATAAGGGAACTCTTGAGCCTGAGTTTGATATGTTAAAAAATGATTATCATATTAAGTTAACTCCAAATGATGATGTAATCAAGATAGATGCTATATTAGAGGATGATACAGCGACATTACAAGGAACTGGAGAGTTTGATGTTCCTTCAGGAAAGACAACATTTCCAATTATTGTCACAGCGGAAAATGGAGATGTTAGAATATACAATGTTGTGGTAGAGCGTGATGCTTCACCTAATTCTTATCCAAATAATATTATCATAGATGGTTTAATTCCGAATTTATGTTCTTTAAAGGATGAGTATTGTAAATTAGATCAGCAGTTTAATCCTGATACTGCATCTTATAATATGACAGTTCCAAGTAGAATTAAAAAGTTAGACTTTATTGTGGAAAAGGGTCATAAATATCAAGTTGTAGCAGGAGATGGAGAGGTTGAATTAAAAACAGGAATGAATGAGATAGTGATTACTGTTACATCAGAGGATAAAGGGCATGTTTCTACATATACTTATTATATTGACCGTGATATGTCGGGAGATAATACGATAGAAGAGTTGGAGGTAGTAGATCCAGCTACTGATATTGGTTTTGATCCAGATACAACAGAATATTTCTTTTCTATTCCAAATAATTATACAAAATTAGATTTGAAAGTTGTTTTAGAAGATTTAAAAGCTTCTTATGAGATAATTGGAAATGAGAATTTTGAATCAGGACTAAACATTGTAGAAATTGTAGTAACTGCTCAAAATGGTGATCAAAAAACTTATACTTTAAATGTATATAGGGAACAAAGTGGTAATACTTTCTTAAGTAAATTAGAGGTTAGTAATGATACAGAAATATTTGATCTGAATCCAGTATTTAATAAGATACTTTCCTCATATACAGTGAATGTTACAAATGAAATTGATCAAGTAGAAATTATAGCAGTTCCTGAACATCCTTTGACTGTAGTAACAGGAGATGGAATAAAAAATCTAAAAATTGGAACGAATGTTTTTTCAATAACCTCTATGGCGGAAGATGGCTCTCTTCAAATTTATCAAGTAGCAATCATACGTGCTAAAAATTCAGATGCTACATTGAAGGCATTAGATGTTTTAGAAGGCACCTTATCTCCGAATTTCCAAAGTAACAATTTTGAGTATAGTGTAGAGGTAAATCCTGGTATTACTAGTCTAAATTTAAATGTAGAGCCAACTGCTTCTACCTCAAAATATGTAATTACTGGAAATTATGGGTTTAAAGTAGGGGTAGATAATGTTGTTAATATTGTTGTAACAGCGGAAGATGGAACAACAAATACTTATATAATCCATGTTAATAGAAAACCTTCTACTAATAATTATTTAAGTTATTTAAATACTGATCAATATGATGTGATTTCTGTTTTTGATAAAGAAAAGGAAGAATATGATATTATAGTAGAAAATGAGGTATCAAGTATAAAAGTTGATGCAACACCAGAAGATAGTTTGTCTACTGTTAACGGAGGGGGAATTTACAATTTACAGGTAGGAGATAATGACATTTATGTAACTGTAACATCAGAAGACAGTTTAACAAGAACTTATATATTACATATATTTAGAAAATCTAATAGTAATACAAATTTAAGCAGTTTGACAACAGATTTAGGCCAAATACTTAATCCTGCTTTTGATAAAGATGTGTTAGATTACACTTTAGTTGTAGGAAGTGAAGTAGGTGAGATTGCTATTGTTGGTATACCAGAAGTATCTACTTCTAAGGTAATAGGAAATGGAGTATATAATCTACATTCTGGAATAAATTTATTTAAAATTGTGGTAGAAGCAGAAGATAAATCAACAAAGGAATATACTTTATCAGTGACTAAGGAAAAATCAAGTAATGCAAATCTTAGTATGGTTGTAGCGAAGGAAAGTGTCCTAGATCCGTCTTTTGAAAAGAACCAAACAGAATATGTTTTAAGGGTGGTTGAAAGTGTAACTAGTTTATCACTACTTATTACACCAGAGGATTCTGAGGCTACTTATGAGGTAATTGGTAATGAAGATTTTGTAATCGGACATAATACAGTAACAATTAAAGTAACTGCTGAGGATGGTACGCAAAAGGAATATCATTTAGATGTATTAAGGCAAGAGGCAGGAACAACGAGCAATCGATTAGAATGGTTGAAAATAGATCAAGGAACATTGGATCCGATTTTTGATTCCGATACTAATTATTATGAGGTAGAAGTACCATATAATATCGAGAGTGTTACCTTAACAGGGGAGCTAGAGGATAAAAATGCTACAGTTACAGGTCTTTCTACTTACAACTTAGATGTTGGATTAAATGTATTAAGTGTTAAAGTAACATCTGTTGAAAATATTGTAAGATATTATCAAGTAGTAGTAACTAGAAAAAAGAATGATGAGGCACGACTTGCAAGTTTACAAATACTTGGTTCTAGTTTATCTCCTAATTTTGATAAGGATGTATATCAATATAGTCTTTCTACTATGTTAACGTCCTTAAATATTACTGCAATACCACTTGATTCTAAGGCAACAGTACAAGTGATAGGAAATAGTGATTTACAATTAGGAAATAATCAAGTAGTTGTTCGAGTAACTGCTCATGATGGATTTACTACAAAAGATTATGTTTTAAATATAGAAAAGAAAAAATCAAAGAATAATAATCTAGAATCTTTAGAAGTAGTAGGAAAGAACTTTACTCCGGAATTTTCAAAAACTACAACAGTATATTATCTAGATGTAGATAATAGCACAGAAACAATTCAAGTAAATGCTACTGCAGAGGATATTAATGCAACTATAGATGGAGATGGGTTAGTAGATCTGGTAGTAGGAACAAATTATGTTCAGATAACAGTAACAAGTGAATTGGGAACTAAAAAGATGTATACTATTATTGTTACTAGGGGTGTAAACAATAATAATTATTTAAGTAGTTTAGAAGTTAGTAGTGGTGAGTTGAATCCAGATTTTTTGAAAACTGTGAATGACTATACGGTAACTGTTCCTTATGAAGTAGAGGAGATAACATTGAGTGGATTGGCAGAAAACTCGAATGCAACTGTAGTAGGATTTGATAAGTATTCTTTAGCAGTGGGAGAAAATAATCTTTCTGTTATTGTAACAGGGGAAGATGGAGTAACTAATACTTATACTGTTACTGTAATACGAGAAAAGATAGTTAGTTCTAAATTAAAGGAGTTAAGTGTTAAAAATTATCAATTAAATCAAACATTTAATCAAGATGTTTATGATTATAATGTAGTAGTAGATAGTGAGATAACGGCACTTGATTTAACAGCTATTCCACTAGACTTAGATGCTACATATAAAATAGTTGGTAATGAAAACTTTATTGTAGGAATGAATAAGGTGGAAATTATTGTAACAGATAGTTTAGGAAAAGAAACTTCAACTTATGTATTAAATGTTAATAGACAAAACTATGCAAATACTTATTTAGCTTATATTTATCCAAATAAAGGTTCTTTGTCGCCAAGTTTTAATAAGACTGATTTATGGTATACGGTAACAGTAGATGGTAGTGTCGATACGATTGATATTATGGCAGAGCCAGAAGTTAGTTCAAATACTTTAACAGGGGATGGAACGTATTCTCTAACTCCAGGAATAAATAAAATATCACTGATTGTAACAACGCCAAGTGGTATTAGTAGAACCTATTATGTTAATGTGATTAGAAACTTAAATAATAATAATGATTTGTTAAGTTTAGAAGTAACTGCTAATGGACAGATACAAACATTAATGCCAACATTTGACAAGTCTACTTTAAATTATACTGTGAATGTTGAAGATGATGTATCAAATATTAATATTTTAGCTACTGTTGATTCGTCTTCTATAGTAACAGGAACAGGAAATAAAATACTTAATGTTGGAGAAAATAACTTTGAGATATTGGTAACAGCAGAAGATGGTAGTGTGAAAAAATATCAATTAAAAGTTAATAAAAAGGCGTCAAGTAATAATCATTTAATTGATATTGTACCAAGTGTAGGTGAATTAAATCCAACATTCAGTTATACAAAAGAAGAATATAGTTTAGTATTAGATACAAGTGCATCTATATTATCCTTTGATGTTGTAACGGAAGATATTGGGGCAATGGTATCAGGAAATGAGATTCAGGTAGTACCAGATGGTTTGTCTACAAGAGAAATTATAGTTACAGCAGAGGATGGGAGTAAAAGAGTATATGTAATTAATATTTATAAAGAGAAGGTAGACGAGGCTAGGTTATCTAGTTTAACATTAGTTGGATATACATTTAATGAAGTATTTGATAAGGACATTTATAACTATACAGTAACAGTACCAAATAGTAAAAAGTTGATTTTGCCAAGTGAGGTTGAAGCTATACCACTTGATGCTGCTGCAACTGTTACTAAAGATTCTTCTCTAGTTCTTTATAGTACTTTAACTAATATTTATACAATTATTGTTACTGCAAAAGATGGTTTTACAACTCAAACTTATACGATTGAAATTACTAGGGAGAAAGGTAATATCTCTACACTTGATAAGCTTGAAATTTTAGGTTTACCATTAACTCCGATTTTTATATCAAATGTGACAGAATATACGTTATATTTACCGCCAGGTGTTAGGGGCTTTACAACTGATGATGTAGTTGCAGTACCAACAGATTATGATTCTACTGTTTCTATGGCTCCTATTTATGAATATAGTGATACTCATACGGTATATGAAATTATGGTAGAGAGTGCTGATAAGAGTAGTAGAACGACGTACACGATTCATTTAGAAGTAATAGAGTCTAGTAATGCATTATTGAGTGATTTATCAGTTGATCATGGAGTTTTATCACCAAGTTTTGATAAAATGCATAATAGTTATACATTAGAACTAGATAGTGAAGTAGAGAAATTAGAAATTAGTGCGACAGCAGAAGATGTAAATTCGGTTATAACAGGGAATGGTAAACAAAGTGTAGTAACTGGACTAAATCGATATGAAGTGGTAGTAACAGCAGAAGATGGTACAGTGAATACTTATGTTATTGAAGCAACTAGGAAAGAGTCATCAAATACTAATATTTTAGATATTATTCCGTCAAGTGGAAGTCTTTCTCCAAGTTATAGTAGTGAGGTTGATACTTATGAAGTAGTAGTTTCGGAGGATATAGATACTATTGATTTTGAAGTTAAATTAGAAAGTAAAAGGGCAATAGTGATGGGTGATAAAGGAAATTCCTTAGATTATGGTGATAATGATATTACTATTGTTGTTACAGCAGAAGATGGAAGTACAAAAGAAGTTCATGTTAAAGTAATCAGAGAAAAGAAAGTAACTGATATTTCTGTTGTTTCAGAAATAATTCTGGAAGTTGGGGATATTGAAGTAATTGATACAAAGATTATTCCAGAAGATGCAACTAATAAAGAACTTATATGGGAAGTAGTTGATGGTGGTATAGTTAGTGTAGAAGCTGGAGTAGTAACAGGATTAAGTTTAGGAGAAACTGATATTAAAGTATCAAGTAAGGCAAATGAAGAGGTATCTAAAATAATAAAGGTGCGAGTTTTAAATCTGAAAATAACAAGTGATATATACGATGTTAGAAGAGAGGAGACTTATCCATATATTATTGGGGCAGAACAGGGAGAGAAATTTGCTGAATTTATTACTAAACTTAATAATGAGGCAGAACTTATTCATTTCTATGATGCTGATGATACAGAGATTACTGATTTAGAAGTTGAACAAATAAAAACAGGTGCTTATATTACGATTGAATATAAAGATAAAGTATATGATAAAGTTTATATTGCTGTTAGAGGAGATGTTAATGGAGATGGAGAAATTAATGTAAAAGATTATAATGAATCGGTTAATCATACTCTTAAAAAGAAGGTATTAGAGGATTATTGGTTTGTAGTTGCTAATGTTGATGATGAGGCATCTGGTATTATTAATGTTAAAGACTCTAATAAGATTCAAAATAAACTTCTTAAGAAGATTCCTTCTCTTAATCCATAATTATAGCTTTTTAGATAGAACCTAGGTTCTATCTAAATTGTTATATTAAAATAGTAATTTATCATAATCTATATTATCTTTGAAAATTTAATATAGATTATTATATATTATTATGTTAAAATTAATATATATATTGTAGAAGGGTAGAGTAGTGATTATGAAAAAAATTGTGCAAAAAATATTTTTCTTGTTTATTCTGATAGGAATTTTAGTGCCAACTGGTGTATTTGCAGCGGGTAGTAAGGAAGAATTTTCTTTGGTGGCCAGAGACTATGATGTTGTAGCTGATGATGGTACTGGTGATGAAATAGCTAATGGTAGTAATTTAGAACCGGGACAAGTTTTTCAGGTAGATATTTATTATTCACCAGGTGATGTGGGAAATCTGGGTTTCAATTATACAATTAATTATGATAACAGTGTTTTTGAGCCTGTTCATATGGATGGTGATCTTGTTGTTGATGATTGGACTGATTCTAGTGTTTTAGCTGATAGTCCTTGGCCAACTATTACGGTAAATAGAAAGAAGCAAACCAAGTGGACAGTAGTTTTTAATGATACAGGTGATCAATTAATCTTTCTTGCCAGTGATAGTACGCAAAATCAGGCTAATCCATTTGTTAAAGAAGGTGTAATTACTTCTTTTTGGATGAAGGTTAAAGATGATGCACCAAGTGGAACACCTTTAACGTTAGAATTTGAAAATACACCTGCAGGAATGGCTGTTGACCGAATTGATAAGGTTATGGAAACTATTGAAGTTAATAATTTGTCTTTTTCTGTAAATGGTTCAATGAGTTCTGATGTTAGTTTAAAAATATTGGCATTTACTGGTAATAATGGAATTAATTATATTACTGATCCATTATTTCAAGCTGGAACTAGTGCTAGAAAGTTTAATATTATCGTACCTTATCATGTTTCTAGTCTTACTATTGCAGCAGAGGCGAATGATAGTAAAGCGACTGTTTTAGCAGGTGGTCTTGGTAATAAGACTCTTAGTGTAGGAAATAATAGTTTTGATTTGGTTGTGCAATCTGAAAATCTTAATCAAGAAATTTATTCTATAACTGTTTATCGTTTATCTAATGATGCTAGTTTAAAAACACTTTCTTTATCGGGAGTTAGTTTGGATACTGCTTTAACAACAGGAATTTATACTTATACTGCTACTGTTCCTTATTCAATTAATAGTACAGTCATTAATGCTAGTGTAAATCATGAGCATGCAAAAATTGCATCAGGTACAGGTTCTTGGAGTTTTACTAATACAGGTTCTACATTGAATACTAAAACTGTTACTGTAGAGGCTGAAGATTGTGATACAAAATATTCTTCTGTTGCTGATAACCGTTGTACGAGTCAAAATTATACATTAAATGTTACTAGAGAAGAAGCATCTTCTGATAATTATTTGACTGATATTAAGATTGATGGGGTTAGTATTAGTAATTTTAATTCTTCTACTTTTGAATATACTTTAGATGATGTTGTTAATAGTGATAATTCTATTCAAGTTAGTGCAACTTTGTCAGATTCTAAGGCAACTTTGACGGGAGATGGTCTTAAAGCTTTGAATTTAGGAGATAATCGCATTATATTAACAGTAATGGCTGAAAATGGAGATAAGCAAGAATATATAGTTAATATTAGGAGACTTTCTAATAATGATAAGTTAGCGACTTTATCTGTTACTTCTACTCCACAAGGAACGTTATCGCCAAATTTTATTCCAACTTTTGATAATTATTATACTTATACTTATGATTCTACTGTTACTAGTATTCATGTTGCTGCAACTACAGAGGATCCTAATGCTACGATTACTAGTGGTACAGGTACTTATTCTTCTGGTGATAGTGAAGCTAATATTGTTGTAACTAGTGAAGATGGTACAGTTAGAACTTATAAGATTAAATTTTCTAGAAATAAGTCTAGTGATAGTACACTAAAGTCCTTATCTATTGATGGTGTTAGTTTTAACGAGACATTTTTACCAACAACGACTTTATATACGGCAACAGTTCCTGGTACAGTAGATACCATTAATGTTCAGGCAGTAGTTAATGATCCTCATGCTGAGATTGTAAGTGGGACAGGCAGTCATAGTTTAAATTATGGTCCGAATACTATTCAAATTAGAGTAAAGGCTGAGAATAATGCTACTAAAGATTATACTATTACAGTTACTAGAAATAAGAAAAATATTTCTACTTTGTCTGATTTAAGTGTTGATGGTACGACAGTATCTGGCTTTAATGAGACTAAACAAACTTATGATTATGGTACTGTACCTTATAATAAAACAAGTGTAGAAATTGGTTATACTAAAAAAGATAGTGATTCTACTGTAACAGGGGGTGGAACAGTTAATTTAAATACAGGTAATAATACGATTAAAGTAGTTGTTACTGCGCATGATGGAGTTACTAAGACGGCATATGAAATTCAAATTTATAGAACTCCTTCTAATAATGCTTATTTGAAAAATTTAACTGTTTCAGGACAAAATATTAGTCCGACCTTTGATAAAACTAAGAATAATTATACATTAGAAGTTCCTTATGAAGTGACTTCAATTACTATTAATGCTGAGGCTGAGTTTAGTGAAGCAACTATTGTTAAAGGTGGTCCTTCTACTTTATCGGTTGGTGATAATCATTATACTATTGCTGTTACAGCAGAGGATGGAAATACTACTAATATTTATAATTTAACTGTAACAAGAAAAAGGTCAACAAATGTAAAACTTGCTAATTTGACTGTAATGAATAATGGAAAAAATTACTTGGAAACATTTAATCCAAATACTGAAACATATAATATTGCTGTTGATTATGGTGTTAGTGAGGTTGATATTAATGCGACATTGGATGATAGTATTAATCAAACCGTAACAGGTGATGGACATAAGAATTTGACAACTGGACTTAATCGTTTTGATGTAGTGGTTACATCAGCTAGTGGGGATACTAAGACATATGCAATTAATATTACTAGGGCTTTGAGTGGAAATAATAATCTTGCTAGTTTAGAGATTCTTGATCATTCTATGTCACCTAGTTTTGCTCCAGATAGGACGAGCTATACTGTAGCTGTAGATAGTTCTGTTTCACAAATTGTTATTCAAGGTACTACTGAAGATAGTGCAGCAACCATAACTGGTCTTGGTACGAAAACTTTGGTAACAGGAACTAATACATTTAATATTTCTGTTACAGCAGAGGATAAATCGACTAAAACTTATGTTATTGTTGTTACTAGAGAAGCATCGAATGATAGTAGTTTAAAATCATTATCGATTACGGAGACTTTATTAAATGAACCATTTGTTAGTAGTAAAACTGATTATACTGCTAGTGTAGAGAATGCTGTAGATAAAATTCATATTTCTGCTATTGCTAATGATCCAAGGGCTAAGAATGTAACTGGTACAGGTGAAGTGAGGTTATCTACTGGTGATAATACCATTTCTATTGTGGTAACAGCTGAGGATAATACAACAACAACTTATACTTTAGTTGTAAGTCGCGCGAAAAGTAAAAATGCAAATTTATCTAATATTAATCTTTCTAATGGTTATACTTTAGATCAGGCTTTTGATCCAGATACATTAAGTTATCAGGTCTCTGTTCCAAATCATGTATCGAAAATTACTGTTTCAGCAGTTAAGGCTGATGCTAAGGCTAGTGTAACAGGAGATGGAGAAATAACTTTAGTTACAGGTACTAATTTAGTTACAATTACTGTAGTTGCTGAAGATTCCTCTGTTCATAAAACATATACTGTTGTGATTAATCGAGCAAAATCAGATAATCATTATTTAAGTAGTTTAACTTCAACAGATGGTTTAATTACTCCTACCTTTAATAAGATGGTTAATCAATATACCTTGATTGTGCCAAATGAGGTAGAAAATGCTAATTTATCAGCTGTTGCAGAGGATAATCATGCTACTATTTCTATTACTGGAAATACAAATTTAATTGTGGGAGTCAATCATGCTAGTATTATTGTAACTAGTGAAAGTGGTATTATTAATACCTATACTGTTGATATTACTAGACAACCTTCTTCTAATAATTATTTAAGTGATTTGAAGGTTTTAGATCGTGATAATCATAATTATATTTCTTCATTTAATAAAACTACGATGACTTATCATATTACTGTAGATAATTCTATTACTTCATTAGAGATTAGTGCTACTGCTGAGGATGTTACTACTACTATAAAAGGAACGGGAAATAAGAATGTTGATGTTGGGCAAAATCAATTTACTGTAGAATCTATTAGTGCAGATGGAACTTCTAGAAATTATATTATTCATGTTGACAGATCTAAAAATGGTAATGCTGATCTTTCTAGTTTAGCTATTGATGGTCAAAAAATTGTTCCTGATTTTTCAAAGGAAGTGGATTCTTATTCACTAAATGTAGATGAGTCGGTTGATGAAATTAATATTATAGCGACAGCTGATGTTTCAACAACAATAGTAAAAGGTGATGGAAAACAGCAACTTCATACAGGGTTAAATACATTTAATATTGAAACTGAAGCTGAAGATGGAACAAAGAAAACGTATGTTATTGTTGTTAATAAAGCAGCTTCTAGTAATAATTATTTAGCATCATTGTTAGTTAGTGAGCCGTTTACCCCAGCTTTTGATCGAGAGACATTAACTTATAATATGACCGTTTCTAATGCAATAGATACCATTAATGTTCAAGCGGTAGCAGAAGATGCTAATGCAACAGTATCTGGAAATGGAGATCATTCTTTAAATGTTGGAAATAATTCTATTTTGGTTACTGTTACAGCAGAAAATAATACATTTAGGGCTTATACAATTAATGTTTATCGTGAAGCTTCTTCTAATAATTATTTAAGTGATTTAAAAGTAGATAATCAGACGATTAGTGGCTTTTCAAAAGAAAAATTAACTTATACTTTAACTGTTGCTAATCATGTTACTGAACTAGCTATTTTAGGAATAGCAGAAGATCCTATTGCTACTGTTTCTGGAAATAAAACCTGGTATCTAACTACAGGTGTTAATCATGCTAATATTGTTGTTACAGCAGAAGATGGTACATCTAGAACTTATGAGTTAGAAGTGACTCGTGAAATGTCTTCTAATAATAATTTAATTTTACTAAGTGCTTTAGAGGGAACTCTTAATCCTTCATTTCATAAAGATATAACTAGTTATACATTAGAGGTTCCTTATGAGGTTAGTCAATTAACTTTATCTACTATTGTAGAGGATGTTAATAGTACAGTTCATGTTGAAGGAAATGCTGATTTTGAAATAGGAAATAACAATACAGTTACTATTTCTGTAACAGCAGAAGATGGTACAGTTAAGAATTATCAAATTCAAGTAACGAGACTACCTCAGGCTAACAACTTTTTATCGGATCTTACTGTAGGAACAACAGGGGGTAGAATTTATTCATTATCACCTGTATTTAATAAAAATACATTAAGTTATTCTGTTGACATTGATGCTAGTGATAGTGATTTAATTATTGGGGGAGAAAAAGAAGTAGATAGTGCAACAGTTACAGGATTTGGAAATATTTCTATTTCTAGTTTTCCTTATATTCATAAAGTCATTGTAACGAGTGCTAGTGGTGTTGATCGAACTTATTCTATTACTTTTAATAAAATTAAGTCTAGTAATGCTAATTTGAAGGATCTTAGTGTTAGTCATGGAGTACTTTCACCAGCATTTAGTGAGAATGAGATTTCTTATCAAGTAAGAGTTCCTTATGATGTTGATTCTATTGAGATATTTGCTTTAGGTTATGAAGGAAGTTCTATTGTGGGAGATGGGATTCACCAGTTGAATCAGGGAAGTAATCCGATACAGATTTCTGTAACAGCAGAAGACGGAAGTACGAAAAACTATACAATTAATGTTGAAAGAGAGAAAGAGTCTGTTGTTACTTTGGATGATATTCAGGTATCAAGTGGAGTGCTTTCACCAACTTTTAAGAAGGAAGTAACAGATTATATTGCTTATATTGGAGAGGGTGCGACAGATATGGTTATTACACCGATAGTTACTGATCCGCTTTCTAAGATTCAAATTTCTCTTGATGGTGCAGAATATCAGGATATTAATAGTATTACTATAAGTGATGTTACAAAAGATAGTACAGTTAAAATTAAAGTAGAAAATGATGGGAATACTAACATTTATACTGTTGCTGTTCTTACTCAGGCAAGTGAAAAAATCACCTCTGATATATATGGTCATACAATAGAAGATGGAATGATTAAAACTGTTGTTATTGATACATCAGCGGATCAATTAAAAGATCAACTTGATAATGATAACGAAAAGTTAAAAATTTATTTGAGTGATGGTACTACTGAGTATACAGGAAGTAATATTGCTACAGGTATGATTGTTAAATTATTTGTTCAAGATAAAGTAGTTGACCAAAAAGTGATAGTTGTAGTTGGTGATACAGATGGAAATGGTATTATTAATGCACTAGATGCTTTAAAGGTGATTAATCATATTATAGGTAATGAGAATTTAATTAGTTGCTATTTGGTAGCAGCGGAGACAACAAAAGATGCCGATATTAATGCACTGGATGCTTTAAAGATTGTTAATCATATTGTTGGAAATGAAAGGTTAGACTAGGAGGAGAAGGTTATGAAAAAAAGTTTAAAGATATTAATAACTGTTATTTGTGTTTCTATCTTGTTTATTCAAGCTTTAGATGTATCAGCAGGTAGTGTTAATGTTAGTATTGAAGGTAATTCTACTGTTACTTTAGGAAATACGATTGATCTTACAGTTAAAGTTAGTGATATAACAGGTTTTAATAAAGGTTTAGCGACACTTCAGGGTGATTTAGCCTTTGATAAGGGTTATTTGGAGTATGTTAAGTATAGTAATGCTTCTTCTTCATTAAGCTCTAGTTATGGTACAACGACTCAAAGATTTGTTTCGTTAGGAATGGGTGGAGAATATATTTCTTCAACAGATCATTTAATTACACTTACTTTTAGAGCAAAGAAGATAGGAACAACTGAAGTTAGTATTAAAGATATTGTTGTTGGGGATACCAAAGCAATTTCTCATAGTGCTAATGCAAGTAGTAAAAAAGTAGAAATTGTTGGAGAAAATACTCAACCAACTCCGACTCCTACTCCAAAACCAACTCCTAAGCCTGATCAGGGAAATGGTACAACAAATAAGAAACCTGATAGTAGCTCTAAATCTTCTAATAATGATTTAGAAAAACTCATCATTAATAATGCAAAAATGTCGCCTGCTTTTTCTAAGGATACCACAGTTTATCAAGTTACTATTCCAAGTGATGTATCAAAATTAGAACTTGATTATCAGACAGTTGATTCTAAATCTACAGTTAAAGTTGTAGGAAATTCACAATTGGGTGATAAAAGTGTTGTAAAGATTGTTGTAACTAGTGAAGATGGTAGTACCAAAACGTATACCTTAAATATTGAGAAAACACGAGATGGTAGTAATAATAAATTGGAGAGTTTAATCATTAAAGAAAGTAATTTATCTCCAAAATTTGATTCAGATGTAAATGAATATAGTATTAAATTAGATAAAAAAATTAAGAAACTGACTATTGATGCAATTGCTAAAGATAAAAATAGTAAAGTTGAAATTATTGATAATCAAGATTTAGATAAGAATAATAGTGTTGTTTTAATTAAAGTAACAGATAAGAATGGTTTTAGTAACTATTATAAATTGAAGGTAGAACATGGTAGAGGGGCTATCCTGTTATTTGGAATTAATATTATTTATATTCTTTTTGGATTGTTATTCTTAATTCTTCTATTATTTCTTTTATTACTTCTATTTAAAAGAAAAGATAAGAAGGAAGATGAAAATGGTAGTAGAGGGTTAAAAAAAAATAATCAGGATTTGTATGATGATGTTGTGACTAAAGATGAATTAGTTGATGCTATTACAGAAAGAGATCCTAAAAAGTTAAAGATGCTTTTAACACAAGAAGAGGCAAATAAGTTAAAGGAAGAGGTAAAAAAGCAAGAGCAGGTCAAAGAACTTGAATCAACTAAGGAAGAGTTATTAAAAGCGATAGAAAATGATGATAAAAAAAGAATTATGGAACTTGTAGCAATTGAAAAATATAATAAGAAACAGCAAGATACGGATTATGTTATGACTGAGGATGATCTAATAAAAGAGGAGATTATTAAGGCAATAGAAGAAAGGGATACTAGTAAATTAAAGATGATTATTAAACAAGAAGAAGCAAATCGTTTAAAGGATGAATTAAGAAAAGGCAAAGAGTAAATTTGCTTCTTCTTTTTCTTATTTTAGTGAGTAGGAATTATTATGAAAAATAAAGAGAAGATAAAGGGGCTTGATCATGTTGTGATTAAGTCAAATAATGAGTATTATCATAAAAAGTTCAATTATATTGGTCCTAAGAAGGTTGAGGAGAAAAGATCTAGTCATCGTGGGATTGTTTTTGCTATTTTGTTTTTTCTTTTACTATTTATTATTATGGTATTTGTTTTTTTTAGCCAGGATGATCATTTTGATATTATGATTGGAAATAAGTTAAAGTATCAGACTAAGCAAAAGGAATATAGTCAGGTGTATATTACTGATGTTTCTGAGATTGTAGAGGATGTTATGCCATCTATCGTTTCTATTACTAGTAAAACTTCTTTAGAAGATAAGGAAATAAATGGTCATTATGTAACTGGTACTGGGTCAGGTATTATTATTGGTAAGTCTAGTACTGAGTTAATGATTTTAACTAATTATCATGTAATTATGCAGGCTGAGGGATTAAGAGTTGAATTTGCTAATCAGAAGAGTTTTGATGTTACTGTTAAAGGAGTATCGAAAGAATATGATTTGGCTATTTTATCTATTAAGCTTGATCATTTAGATAAAAGTACTTTAAATTATATTAAGGTGGCTACTGTAGGTTATAGTAAAGATTTGAAAGTAGGTAATGGTGTAATTGCAATAGGGAATGTCCTTGGTTATGGTCTATCTGTTACGACTGGTGTTATTAGTGCATTAGATAGGGAAGTGATAGTTGATGATTATACCTATAAAGTAATTCAAACGGATGCTTCTATTAATTTTGGTAATAGTGGAGGAGCTTTATTAAATCGTAAAGGTGAGGTAATAGGAATTAACTCTTTTAAGTTTTCTCATGCTACTTCTAGTTATGTTGAAGGAGTAGGATTTGCATTACCAATTACTGATGTTAGTGGGGTTATCACTGACCTGATGAATGAAAATCATCATTATAGTAGTTTAGATTTAGGAATAGAAGGATATATTATTAATGAGGATTATCATTCATTTTATCATTTACCTGTTGGATTTTATGTTACAAAGATTATTCCTGATCGTATAATTTCTCATTCTTCTTTAGAAGTGGGAAATATTATTGTTAAAATTGATCAGAAAGAGATTAAAAACTATGATGATATTGTTTCTGTACTTAGTAATAAAAGTGCAGGGAGTAAGATAAAATTTCAAATTAAATATCTTAGTGGTGATCAATACAGAGAAAGGGAAATTGAAATTAAAGTATAAATAATTATTAATTTAAATTGAAAAGACTTTTCAATTTAAAAAAATAATGTTATACTTAATAAAAATAAGAAGGAGTAGATAATATGGAGATAAAAAAAGATGAAAAGAAATCATTAGATGTAAAAGTAGTTATTATACCTATTGTAGTTATTGTTTTAGCTGTTATATTGGGGTTGTTTGTTTCTTTTGGCAAGAAAGATAATAAGAAGGAGTTAGAGAAATCTTTATCTGAAATGGGAAAAAGTTTTTATGAAAATTTCTATTATGAACAGATTGGATCATCTGCTGATGAGAGAACTAAACTTCTTTCTAAATTTACGACTGTTGGTATTAAGATTGATTTAGAGAATTTAGCTAGATATAATGATGGTGAATTTAAAGATGATATTAGTGAGTTTAAAAATAAGAAAACGAAGAAAGACTGTAATAAAACTAATACAAGAGTAGTTATTTATCCAAAGTCACCTTATGGTAAAACTGATTATGTTGTTGAAACTGAATTGGATTGTGGTTTTGATAAAGATAAATAATTATAAATGTGACTAATTATTAGTCTTTTTTTATTTTAATAAATCTTTATTTAACCTTACTTCATCAGGTTCAATATAATACATGTTTAATGTATTTAAAACTTGTTCATCGCATAAGAATAACATAGTTTTAAATGGACAATTTTTATTAAGTGAATCTCTGCATAATCTATTTATGTGATTAGCGATGGTATCACAATCGTTTTGTGTAAGATTTTTAAATGGAGTTTTCTTAGGTAATACATATCTAATAAATTCATCATTTTTTTCAATACCACCTTTTTGCCAAGATGCTCACAGATCACAATAAAATATTTTTGTTAAAACTTCCTCAGTTTTATGATGGCATTCTATATTTGTTACATCAAAGAATTCATGACCATTATCCGTAAGTATAACTTGAAATAATTTTTTATAATCATCTTCGAGTAGAGTTTGTTGTAAGTATTCAAAAACCTTAGATGTACACCAATTATTTGGTTGAGTGTATTTTTATTTCTATCAATTTCTCTTAAAATCGTTGAATATAATCTATTTAATCCATTTGATATTTAGTTAATACTTTTTAAACAATGTTCAATATTTTTTCTTTCTTCATAAGAAAGGTGACAATTAAATGACAAATAAATTGCTTGAGGAATATTATCTTTGATTCTAAAAATTATTGCCCATCTTTTGTGCATTCTAAAATTTATCTTACGTCTACAAAATAAGAGCCATATATTCTTAATTTTCCGTTTACTTTCAGTTTAAAATATGTTATTACAATAATATAGGTAAATTATAATGTGAGATGATTATTAAAATGAAAAACGATTATTATAAAGTATTAGGTGTCTCTAAAAAAGCTACACAAGAAGAAATAAAAAAAGCATATAGGGTATTAGTAAAAAAGTACCATCCTGATGCGAATGTAAATAAAACAAAAGAGAAAAAAGCATATATGGAACAGAAATATCAAGAAGCCAAAGAAGCTTATACTACTCTTTATGATCCCGAAAAAAGAAAACAGTACGATTTATCAGAATCTGATTCTTTAAAAAGTAAAGATGCAGATGTTGGAGATATTTTTAAAAATATATTTAATTCTTTTAGTTTTAACAATTTTAATTTTGGGGGATTTGAAACTTCAAATTCATATCAGTCAGAAAAAAAGGAAATAGATTTTTCAGAAATCATAAAAATTGAAAATAACATAATGGAATATGATGAAGTTTTAAAAAATATAAAAAAGGAAATTGCAGATATTGATAAGAAAATAGATGAGGCACGAAAGAGTATAAAACAAGAAATAGAGGAGTTAAGAACAATTAAAATAAATGAAGAAGGATATAAAAAGGCTTTAGAAAATATTGAAAAGTTCAAAAGAAGGGATTCTGTCCCAATTCTTAACTTAACCATAACGCAAAAAAGATAT
The DNA here is from genome assembly GCA_947643225.1 of uncultured Clostridia bacterium. Classification (GTDB taxonomy): domain Bacteria; phylum Bacillota_I; class Bacilli_A; order RF39; family UBA660; genus UBA2730. Next base: position 12,955 of record CANRVH010000016.1, on the reverse strand, counting down.
GATTTATATAAAGATTGCGTTGATTTAATAGATAAAGTAGAAAAACAGTTAAATGATTTGAAAGTACAAAAAGAAAAAGAAATGATAGATTCTTTAGAAAAAGAAAGAGAAGAAAAAGAAAAGGAATATTGGAATATACATAGGAAAAAATCTAGTACAGAACGTCAATATTACGATCATCGATTAAGATATAATTATGAAGCATTCAAGTGGGAACAAGAAAAGAGTAAATTAAAGTAAAAAATTATCTATTTTTCCCTTTATTTATAAGAGATTGATACCATTTTAGTATTAAATTTTTCAAAAGTATGCCATTACATGACCTAAAAAAAGTGTTATTATGGCAATATAGGATAATTAGAAGATAACATAATGTAAGTTTTTTCCTGGCAAAAGTAAGTATTTTTAGTTATAAATTTTTGTCAAAAGTTTTTGTATTGATCTATATAATTATTTTAATATCTAGTTCTATATGAACTGATATAGATGGATTAAAAATATAAAATTGGACTTTTGGGAGATATATTGTCTCTCTTTTTTTATATATGAAAATCTTTAAAATTGGATAAAAAATCGTTTTACTTTATTATGATTTATGCTATACTGTATTTAAGGTAAGGTGAGAGAATGAAATCGAAAAAATCAAAGAAGAAGATTAGATTAGATAAACATTCTAGTGCAAGTATAGTTTTAGCATTTACATTTATATGTTTTATGTTAACTATGTTTATGGTTTCTAATCAAGTGGGAACAAGTTATGCTGTACCAACTAATGGAGTTCCTCAATCATTAAAATTTAGTGGTAGAACTGGGTATCCAAGTATTTTTATTATGAGGGTTGATAATACAAATCAGGATACAGATCCTAAGGTATTATTAAATTATGATTTTAAAGCTAAAGAGTGTACTAGTACAAGTGATAGTCAGTGTACAGGTACAGAACATCATATGTATTGTATTGAGGGACAAAATCCTACTTTAGGTGATGGATACTATGATAAAATTGAGAAACCTCTTGATTCAAGTTATGCTCCTGGATTGGCTTATATTTTGAGAAACTCTTATCCTTTGAATAGTGCAGCTATGAGTTTTTGTAACGAAAAGGAAGGACTTGTTCAAGGTGTAAGTGGGAAATATCCTGCTCAATGTATGAAATATACTACTCAATTTGCTATTTGGTATTATTTAGATTCATTAGGTCAACATGACCGAAATGGTCGTACTCAGTTGGCAAGTGGAGTAATGGATAAAATTAATTTTGCTGCTAATCGTGCGAATGTTTCTGTTAATGCCTATTATGAAGTTGCTGAACAAATTGTCAAGTTGGTTAATAATGCTAAGACATATAACTCTCAACAGCAAACCGCTACTACTATTTCTATTGATAAAAATAATGTTGTATACCATGTTAGTGAGGATGGTAAATATTTAGAGAGTAATGAAATTGCTGTTACTAGTAATAAAAAATTAAATAATTATAGTGTTGGATTTAGTAAAAACAATTGTGATGCTAAAATTGTTGATGTTAGTGGTAATGAGGTATCTACCTTTAATAATGGTACTAGTTTTAAGATAAAAATACCTACTGAAAAGTTGAACACTTTAGATACAGTTGATTTGATTGTTGCTGTTACTGGTAATTATAAGACTGATACTGTTTATGCTTATCAAAGACGTGATGATAAAGACGCACAAAGACCAATAATAGCTGGTTATACTGATGGAAGTGCTTCTGTTTCTGTTACTTTAGATACTAAATTAGTAAGGGTGATTAAAACAGATAAAGAAACAGGTAAACCAGTTATTGGTGCTGTACTTGCTATTCATGGAGCAAATGGTAATGAAATTACTAGATTTACTACAACTGAAGAACCTCATTATCTTAACTTAGCTGCGGGTAATTATATTTTAAAAGAAATATCATCTCCTGAAGGTTATGAATTAAATTCTGATGAGATTCCGTTTACAGTTACTGCTGATACTACAATTAATGAAGTGGAAATGAAAAATACTCCAACTACAAATGTTCCAGATACTGCCTCAACTATTCCAGCTTATTTATATATTATTGGTAGTATGATTTTAATTATTGGTCTTTCTGTTATTGTCTTTAGTACAAAGCAAAATAAAAGTAATTAATGAAAAAGATGAATAAAATTAAAAAGAGTCAAATTTTATTGCTTGGCTCTTTCCTTATATTAGTTGGAGTTTATGTATTACTTAATGGATATTTAAAGATATTAAGAGAAGAAATTTATGAAGATTTTCGTTTAAGTTTCGTTGAAGAGGATACAAAACATTCAGGTGATTCAAGTAAGGTTACTAATTTGGAGGGTGTTAATAATTTAGATACTACTAATTCAAATCAAGTTTCAAATAGTAATACTACTTCTACTGTTGCACCTAAAAAGGGTTATTCTTATATTGGTTATTTGGAAATTCCTAAAATTAGATTAAAGAGGGGGTTTTTAAATAAAGATTCTAAATATAATTCAATTGAATATAACATTATGGTTTCTTATAATGCGGATTATCCTGATGTTAATAATGGAAATTTTATTTTGATTGCTCATTCAGGTGATGCTTATATTTCCTTCTTTGCTTATTTATACAAGTTAAGAGTAGGGGATAAGGCCTATGTTACTTATGGTGGAGAGAAATATACTTATCAACTGGTAAGAATAGAAGAACAACCAAAAACAGGTACTATTGCTATTCATAGGCCAAATTATGAAGTATCTGGAATGACTTTGATTACCTGTACTAAAGATAATGATTCTACACAAACCATTTATATATATGAAATGATTTAAAGGAGGTACTACGATGAATTTATCTATTCTTGATAAAATATTGTTAATTTTGAAATATTTTGTTTCATCATTTTTGGGAATAGAAATGTTTTTAGTAGGTTCTCTTTTATTTCTTTTTTTAATTTTAAATATTAAAAAAAATAATCCTTTAGTTAAAATTATCATTTCTATTATTTTTGTCTGTATCTTATTATTTATTAGTGGAGGTTTTCATTCCTATGTAGAGGATAGTATTCATGCTTTTTTAAAAGGGATTATGACTTATTATTATTTTCCATCTATTACATTTTATTATATTATCATTTTAATTGTAACATTTTTGCTTATTTATACTATCTTAAGGGATCATATGGATAGGGTTAAAAGAATTATTAATTATCTCTTTTTTTTCATGATGTATTTATTTTTCTTAGGTTTCTTTAGTAATGTTATTTATCTTCAAATGGAGCTTTCTTTAGATAAAAGTGTTTATAATGATCCATTATCTTTAGCTTTTATTCAAATGAGTAATCTTATTTTCTTTCTTTGGATAGTTGTGACAGTATTCTATTATTTATATCGTTATTTTAGAAGAAAGTTTGATTAGTTTTTATTTTCAATAAACATGACATAATATTCATCGAACGTAATATTATTTTTTTTGATGTATGAAGCTATTTCTTTGCCTACATAGCGATAATGCCATGATTCATAGGTATAACCTGTAATTTCTGTTTTATCTTTTGGATATCTTAGAATAAAACCATATTTATAAGCATTTTCTTGCATCCATTTAAATGATTTAGAGTTTTCAAAATTTGTATAATTTATTACTCCATCATCTATATCAATACATAGCCCTGTTTGATGTTCTGAATATCCTGGTCTTGCCGAATATGTATCGGCTGCTTCTTTTCCATCATTTTCAACGTATTTATTATATAAACTTACTTGATAATGATAACTTCTATAACTAGACATGACTCTAATAGGATATCCCTCACTTTTGGCTGCATTAATCATTTCTTCTAGTGCTGTTTTAGCAGTTTTAACTAATTTCATTCCACTTCTAGAATAAGATGGTTCTAAATCTTCTAGGTTATTGGGAATATAGTTTTCATCCATATAGATATATTTGTTTACTAAAATGTAATCTTTATTTTGATAGGGCGTTTTTTGTGTAGCAGTATAATATGGTTTATCTAGTCCAATATTTACTCTTTTTATGACATCTTTTATTTTTAATTGTTTATTTTTCTTTTTATAGGCAATATACCGGTCTAAGTTTTTATCTTGAAAGTAATCAATTTTTTTGTTAATATTGTTTAACTCTCTTAATTTTAATTCCTTTTTTGAGGGGGAATAGTTGCTTTTTTCTTCTTTATTATTATTTATTCCTATCCATATACTTGATATTAAGCAGATTGCTATTACGATATATGTTATTATATTTTTCATCTTATCACCTATTAATACCATAGCAGAAATTTGTAAAAATATGAATAAAAATGTTACTAAAACATAGTTTTTAGTAGGAGTGATAAGGATGAAGAAGTTTTTTTGTTTTGTATTATTAGGTGTATTATTTTTATTTCCTATAAATAGTTTTGCAGAGGAGGGGCAGATTAATCATGAATTAATTAAAGGTGCTGTTAGTGGGGTTTTAATGGAGCAGTCAACAGGAGAGATTATTTTTGAAAAAGATAAGGATAAACAAGTGGCAATTGCTTCTATGACTAAAATGGTAGCTCAGATTATTATTTTAGAGCATATTGAATCTGGTAAAATTAAGTGGACGGATATTGTTACGGTTAGTAAAAATGCTGCTGATATGGGGGGATCTCAAATTTATTTGTCTGCTAATGAAAAAATGAGTGTTAAAGATTTATTTAAAGGGATTAGTATGGCTAGTGCAAATGATGGAACGGTTGCAATGGCCGAATATATTAGTGGTACTGAGGAGAAGTTTGTCAAGTTAATGAATCAGAAAGTTCAAGATTTAGGTCTTAAGAATACAGTCTTTAAGAATTGTACTGGTCTTGATGAGGAAGGACATTTTTCTAGTGCTTATGATATGGCAATGATTGCTAAAGAACTTTTATCTCATCAAGAAATACTTAATTTTTCTTCTGTTTATGAAGATTACTTGAGAGTGAATACACCCAATAAATTTTGGCTTGTTAATACTAACAAATTAGTTCGACTTTATGATGGGGCTGATGGTTTGAAGACGGGTCATACGGATAATGCTGGCTACTGTTTAGCTGTTACAGCAAAAAGAAATGGTATGCGTTTAATTGGTGTTGTTTTAGGTGAAGAGACTGCTAAAATTAGAAATAGTGAAGCTAGTGGATTATTAGACTATGGTTTTAGTAGCAAAAAGGTTCAATCTATAAAAAAAGAAACAGATATAGTTGATATAATTGAGTTAGAAAAGGCAACTATAGATAAGATAAAAGTGTATCCTAAACAGGATATTAATATATTGCAAGATAAAGGGGTAAACAATAAAAAATATCAAGTTAGTACGTCAATTGGTAATGTTAAACTTCCTCTTAAAAAGAATGATGTAATTGGAAAAATTACGGTTAGTGAAAAGGGAAAGAGTGTTTATACTGGTGATTTAGTTGTAAAAGAGAATGTGGAGAAACTTAATTTTATTCAAGTGCTTCTTCGAAATATGCAAGGAATTGTTGTAGGAGAAATTTAATTTCTCTTTTTTGTTTTAAAAGCTTTGATTGTGACGAATAATAATAGTGGTCGATATAATATGTCGAAAGGTGTCGAACGAAAAAAAGATAATGTTTTGTCGAATGAGTGTTTCTTTTTTTTAAATTGGTTTATATTTTATGTGAGGTGAGGAAAATGAACATCATAACAGAAGTTAGTCGTGGAATATTTTTTTTAAGATTTGATGGGGTATTTGATTATCGTTCTTTTGATCAATTTAATAGAGAGATTGATTATTTATTGTATAATCAAGGGGTTAGTTTTTATACATTTGATTTTAGCCAGGTAAAAAATATTGATGAGAGTTTATTTTCTAAGATTCAGAGTAAGTTAATAGAAATATTTTTAAATTGTGGACAAGTTGTCATGTGTGGATTAAATCAATTTTATCAGGAAAAAATAGGTCGCGGTAGAGAACAATTATATTATGTTAATGATGAGAGAGAAGCTTTTGGTTTAATTAATTTATAGGAGAGATGAATATGGATATTGACTTCATATTAGATTATGAGTGGGTAGTTCATTCTGTTATTCGGAAGTTTAGTGGTTATAGTGATTATGAAGATTTATATCAAGTTGGGATGTTAGCACTTGTAAAGGCTTATCAAAATTATAAAGAAAATGGAGAGAGTGATATTTATGAATAGTTGTGTAACAGAAAGTAGTACCGCTAAGTTTTCGACGTATGCTTATTATTATGTTTTAGGGGAAGTTACAAAATATCTTCGAGAAGATCGTACGATTAAGGTTAGTAGGGATTTAATTAAACTTAATCAATCAATTGAAAAGGCAAGAGAGTTATTAAGACAAAAGTTATTAAGGGAGCCAACAGATATAGAAATATCCTTATTTTTAAATGTAGATGAAGAAAAGATTATGATGGCAAAGAATGCTTTAATGTTTACAAAAAGTTTGGATGAGATGGTTGATGATGAGGAAAGGGTAAGCTATTATAATTCGATTAAAACTTATGATAAGGAAATGGATGAGAATATCATGGATTTAAATGGAGAGTTAGCAAGATTATCTCTTGAGGATAGACAAATTATTTATGATCATTATTATAATGGATATACACAATCTGAAATTTCACAAAGTATGGGGATTAGTCAAGTTCAGGTTTCTAGAAGAGAAGGAAAGATATTAGAAAAACTGAAGGTAAGACTTTAGTTTTTAATTCTATAAATGTAAAAACATATGACAGAAAATAACTATAAAATAGTAATTAAGAAGTAATGATTGTCAATATATGATCATAAAAAATGCATCGATCATTATCGTATAGTTTAAGAAAAAGTAGATCAAAAATTGATTGGTCTTAGTGTAAAATTATTTTAAAGTGAAAAGCTAATAAATTGATTATTAAACAAATCTATTAATAAAATATAGTTAAGAAAGTTTTTTATTGACATTTTTATCATAATGTTTAACTTTAGTATTTAAATATTTATAAAGTTTATGAGCATATCAGGCTTTATTTCTATAATTATCCTTGTTAAAGGTGCTAATTCCTTTTTAAAGTTTTTTGATATTGTAGTAAGTCAAATAACATATCTTTTCATTAGTAATATAATTGTTGCATCAATTCAACAACCCATCTATCCCACTTGACAAAGTGGGGGGGGGGTTGTTTTATAATGGAGTAAAGGTAGGGTAAGATAATACGACAATAAACGGTTATAATATTGAAAATAAAAGTGAGAGTGATAAAGATGAGGAAAATAGTTAAAATGAGTTATTGTATACTAATAGGAATAATGATGGGTGTGGTATTGGCTTATGGAGGAGTATATGCAGTAACGACAATTATGGGTAGTAATATCATTTATTCTAATGTTAATTCAGGACTTTCATCATCTAATGTTCAAGGGGCCATTGATGAATTATATGATAAAGCTGAAAATTTGAAAAAAGTAAGATACGCATATGGTGATCCAGATAAAGTTACTTCATATACAAGTTATGAAGAAGTAGTGTATAGATTAGGACATAGTGTATTTATAGCGAAAGATGGTACTCAAAAATTGGGATGTATCTATAGAAATAATCAATTAACTTGTTTTAATCCAAAATATTTTTTATCTGAAAAGGAAAAATTAAAACAGATTTATGCATCTTGTGTGGAAACAAATAATGAGTTTCAGTGTGGATATAATGATAATGCAGATAGTCAATTTACAGAGGATGTTAGATGTTCTTTAGGAGGTGATAGTGCTAATTATAGGTTTATTTACTGTGTTAGTAGTAATGGTGATAATATATTTTTATATGAAGATGGGCAAGTCCGTTATCCGTGATTATTGTTTTAATGATTTTTAATTGAAATTATATATTGTAATTTCTTTTTTTTTGATAAAATTTTGTATAAAAAAAATTTTTTGTTACAGGCTATTAGTGGTGATATAGATGAAAAATGAAAAGTATGAAAAAATTGTTCAAAAACATAGACCAACTGAACATAGAGTAAATAATTCTTTAATTGCCTTTTTAGTAGGTGGTTCCGTAGGGGCACTTGGTGAGGTATTAATTCAAGTATTTTGTATGTGCTTTCATGTATCAAGAACAGAGGCTAGTGTCTTTATGATTATTACTTTGATCTTCTTTGCTGCTTTGTTTACTGCGTTAGGCTTTTTTGATAAATGGGTTACTTTTGGTAAATGTGGATTGCTTATTCCTATTACTGGTTTTGCTCATTCGATGATGAGTGCATCACTTGAATATAAAAGAGAAGGTTTGGTAACAGGAATTGGAACTAATGCCTTTAAACTTGCCGGTACTGTAATTGTTTATGGAGTTGTATCTGCTTGGATTTTTGGAATTATTCGTCTTCTTATTGGAGGTGGATTAGTATGACCTTTAATTTTAAGAATGTCTATTTAAATGAGGTTGCAACAATAGTTGGTCCTTATGAGAAAAAGGGACCTTTAGGTAAGTACTTTGATGATTGTTATACAGATTTATACTGTGGAGCTAAATCTTGGGAGAAAGCCGAAGTTAAGATTTTAAATGAAAGTATGAAACGGTCTTTACAAAAAAATAAATTAAAAAGTGATGATCTTGATTTAATTATATCTGGTGATTTATTGAACCAAATTTCTTCATCTAGTTATGCGGTTAATGATTTAAATCGACCTTTTTTTGGAATTTATGGGGCTTGTAGTACTAATGTAGAAGGACTAATTATTGGTTCTAGCTTGATTTCTTCTAAAATGATTAAGACTTGTATGTGTAGTGTAAGTTCTCATAATATGTCTAGTGAAAAACAATTTAGAAATCCTACTGAATATGGTGCGCCTAAACCTAAAACAGCAACTTTTACCTCGACTGGAGGAGCAAGTGCAGTTATTTCTAATACTAAATCTTCTATTAAGGTTGAATCTGGTACAATTGGAAAAGTAGTTGATTTTAATCAAACTGATCCACTTGATATGGGAGCTGTGATGGCTTGTGCTGCTGCTGATACAATTTATACTCATCTACAAGATACAGGAAGAGATGCTAGTTATTATGATTTAATTGTGACAGGAGATTTGGGTCTATATGGAAAAGAGATATTAAAGGATTTTATGAAGTCTGAGTATCATGTTGATTTAAGTAAAAATTATAATGATTGTGGCGTAATTCTATATGATTTAAAAAAACAAAAAGAAATTCTTGCTGGTGGATCTGGACCAGTATGTAGTGCACTAGTTTTGTATACTTATATTGTTAATGAGATGAAGAAGAAAAATTTAAAAAAGGTTTTGATGGTAGCGACTGGGGCATTATTTAATCCTAACTTTGTCTTTCAAAAGGAAAATATTTTAAGTATTGCACATGCAATAAGTTTGGAGGCTATATGATAAAAATATTCTATTCGTTCTTATTTTGTGGAGCAGTATGTTTAATTGCACAATTGATTCTTGATAATACGAAATTAACTCCTGGACATATTACTAGTATCTTTGTTGTTTTTGGAAGTTTCTTAGATGTTTTTAATATTTATGATATGATTGTTGAAGTTGTTGGTGGTGGGGCCATGGTTCCTATTACTAGTTTTGGTCATCAATTAATTCATGGAGGACTTGCTAAAACGGTCAGTATGGGACCACTTGGTATGATTATGGGGATGTTTGATCTTACTGCCTCTGGTATTAGTGCAGCGATTATCTTTTCGTTCTTCTTTACTCTTATTTTTAAACCCAGAAATTAGGTTATAGATCTATTTTTATGGGTCTTTTTCTTTTGAAAAACTATAATATATTGAGGAGTGTGATAATGATGAAACTATCTCAAGTAGATCCTAAGTTGCTTAATTGTTCTCTTGTTCACAGAATTTTATTTTCTATTCCTGAAGATGATTTTGAAAGAGGAGATTGTATTTTTGTTTTTGGTAGTAGAAAGGATTTTCGAAAGAGAATGGATCAAGCAATTCAATTATATCGATGTCATAGAGCTCATAAGATGCTTTTATCTGGTGGATATGGGCAGGGTGGTGTAGAGAAAGAAGCTTTGATTATGAAAAAATATGCTATTTTAAATGGGGTTTTGGAACAGGATATTTTAATTGAGGATCAATCGAATAATACTACAGAGAATGTTCTTTGTTCTTTATTAGTTTTACATAGAGCAGGGCTTCTTTCAAAAATTAGAAGGTTATTAATTGTTAGTAGTGCTACTCATATTAAAAGATGTATGCTTACTTTATCTCGTTATATGCCTAGATGGATTCAATATAGTTATTGCTATAATCATAATAATATTTATGGTCATGGTGATTGGGTAAATAATATTAGTGTTAAGAAAAAGTTATTTGAGGAGGTAAGGAATATGATTAGGTATGCAAAAGAAGGAATTATTGATGATATTGAGATATAAAAAACTTTCTATATATGATTAGAAAGTTTAATGATTAAATTCATATCGTCATCTTTTGCCATGATGTTTTTATGTAGTTCTTTACATTTTTGACATTTATAGATAATTTTAAAAGTATCTTTAAATTTTTCTATATTTATTGGTTCTAGTAAACCATGACAAGAATTTTTTCTGTCCCCTGGCATAATGTCTACATGTTTGGAGTATAGGCAATAAGGACAATGATCTCTAGCTGTATAATTTAGTTTTTCGACCTTTTTTTCACAGTTTTCACAAATGAAATTTTCATCAATCATATTAAAATTTTTCATTTTTTACCTTTTTATTTGCATTATGATTATTTGTTTTTATGAATTTTACATGTGAATTTATATTTTTTCTTTTCATATTGATAAACTCCTTGGATGATTATAGTTTATAATAAATAATAATTATTTACAAGTTTTAATTAAACTATACAAAAATACTCAAAATTGATATAATTTATTTAGATAGGAATGATATAGTCATGATAGAATTTAAGGTAGGCCAGTTTGAAGGAGCGCTTGATTTACTTTTACATCTTATAAAAGAAAATAAAATGAGTATTTTTGATATAGAGATTGAGAAAATTACTGAGCAGTATCTTGCTTATATAGAAAAGATGGAAGAAATGAATTTAGAAGTTACTAGTAATTATTTGGTTATGGCAAGCGAACTAATTTATATTAAATCTAGAATGTTGCTTCCTAAAAAGGAAGATATTGATGATTTAGGGGATGAGGAAGATCCAAGGGATGAACTTGTTCATCGTCTTCTAGAATATCAGGCTTATAAGGATATTACGGATACTTTAAGGGAAAAGGAAAATATAAGAAAAGAAATTTATACTAAAGCTCCTGAAGATATTCAAGAGTATTTGGATCAAGATACTAAGCTTAATATGGATATTAGCTTGGATAATTTAGTTGATGCTTTTAAAAATTTTCTTATTAGGCAGGAGGAAGCTAAACCATTAAAAACAAAGGTGACACAGAGGGAAATTTCTGTTAGTGATAGAAAAAAGAAGATCAGAGGTATTTTGGGGAGTAAAAAAAGGGTTAATTTCTTTGAATTTTTTGAAGATTATAGCAGAGAATATGTGGTTGCCACTTTTTTAGCAGTACTTGAAATGGCAAAAGAAAAAGAATTAAAAATTATTCAAGATCATATTTTTGGTGATATAGTTTGTGAGGTAGCATAATGAATAAAAAAGCAATACTTGAAGGATTATTATTTGTAGTTGGAGAGGATGGTCTTAGTGTTGAGCAAATAGGCGATGTTTTGGAAATAGATTGTGATGAAGTTAAAGAACTTATTATGAGTTTAAAGAGTGTTTATGAAGAGAATGAGCATGGTATTAGAATTGATTTTTTGGGTAATAAATTGAAGTTAACAACAAAGAGGGAACATAGGGAATATTATCAAAAATTGATTGAGAATTCTGATGCTAATTCTTTAAGCCAAACTGCCCTTGAAGTTTTGGCAATTATCGCTTATAATGGACCTATAACTAGAGTAGAGGTAGATAAAATTCGAGGAGTTTCTAGTTCTCAAATGGTGAGAAAGTTGGTAGCCAAGGGTCTTATTAAGGAGTCTGGTAGAAGTTCTATGCCAGGAAGGCCAATCTTTTATGAAGTTACTAGTGAATTTTTAGATTATTTTGGATTGAATACAATAGATGATTTACCCAAAATAGAGAAAATTGGGCAAAGCATTGATTTGGATGCAAATATAGATTTGTACCATTCAAAGTATAAGGAGGATAAATAATATGGCATTTTTTAATGTGGATAATGAGGCTGGAAAGAACTTTATTTTAAAATATGTTGAGGATCAACTGGATAAAAAGGCTGTTAGTTCTGATGAATTGGAAGATTTATACAAGGCGGAGAGTAGGAGAAAAAGTGATTGGAAGGAATGGACTGACTTTCAGTTTAATTGCAGGACAGAATTGAAAAGTGATTCATTGAGTCAGGAACTTCAGTTAATGGACCAAAACTATAGAATTAATAATGAGGTTAATGATTTAAATATTCTTTCTATGACTGATGAGTTTTCTAGAAGAACCCGTTATGTTCAAAGATTAAAGTGTATTCCTCATTTATTATCAGATGAGGAGTATAAAGTGGCGAGGAGTGAGGTTGAACAAATATATCAAGAACTTCTTGAACGTATTCCAAAAGATGCTCTAGAGGAAGTTAAAGAGAAAATTGTTTTTAATAATAGTGTGTTAGATTTAAATGATCGTTTTTCTGTTCCCACCAACAGCGCATATTTTCTAAATGATAAAAAAAGGGAAAAACTTGATCAGGAAGTGGCTGAACTTCAAAATTTACAATCGATTATCGAAAGCGGTGAATATTCATTAAAGGATAATAAAAAAATTTGTTATGATTTATGTTATGAAAGTGCCATTAGTTGTTTTAAATCTATTTATGTTAGTCACTATGAGAAAAAAGAAGAGGATGATTTTGGTTTAGGTGGAATAAAATTTTAGTTTTGTACATTTGTAAATGATGTGAAACAAAAATTTATATAAAAGTGACTCGTATTTT
>CANRVH010000015.1 GCA_947643225.1 uncultured Clostridia bacterium | reverse complement strand
TGATAGAATTAAAGTAAAATTAAAAGGACTATCACCTGTCAACTACAGGTTACAACCCTCTAATTAGAAACTATTATAAACTGTTCAATTTTTAGGGTTCAGTTCATAAAAGGTATCTTTTTTACTTTATACAAACTTCCAACTAATTTTGATAAACTTATCCTTAATTTAGGCACCAACACTCATGGTTTCTGGTAACGTAGATCCTCCATCAATAACAATACCTTGGCCAGTTATATAACTTGCTTCATCACTAGCTAAAAAGGCAGCTAACTCCCCTAACTCTTCTATAGTTCCTAATCTCTTCATTGGAATACCACTTGCAATTCCCTTAATCACACTACTAGGATCAACCTGATTAGAATCCTTAGCAATTCCTTCAACCATAGGAGTCATAATATATCCAGGCATAATAGCATTAACATTAATATGATAATCGACAAGTTCCATCGCAAGACCTTTAGTAAACCCTATTAAAGCAGCCTTTGTAGTAGCATAGGCAACCTCCCCACTATCAGCAACCATAGGTCCTGTTACACTAGATAAATTAACAATTTTTCCATATTGATTCTCAACCATAAAAGGAACAACTAACTTAGTAATATTCCAAGTACCTCGAATATTAATATCAAAATGTAAATCTCTAACTTCATCTGACATATCAACAAATTTATCTAATCTAGCAACTCCCGCATTGTTAACCAAAATATCAATTTTTCCTTTTTTAGCAATAACATCTTTCACAATTTTTTGAAGTCTATCTACATCCCGAATATCTGCTTTATAACCAGTAACTTTAGGACTTTTTAACTCTTGAATAGTAACATTAATTTGATCAGAGTAGTCAATAATAACAACATCTGCTCCATATTTTAAAAACATTTTAACAATTCCTAGCCCATTACCCATCGCACCACCTGTAACAATAGCAACTTTTCCATCTAACTTCACTTTCCATCCTCCTCTATTCTAGAATAAAATCATTATATCATAGTTTAATGAAAAAAATGTATCATAAAGAAGAATTTATGATAAAATAAAGACTAATAAGCACATATATGTTTAAATCATTAGTAGAAAAGGACAGAAAAAATATGATAGATTTAGAATTAGTAATGAAGAAAATAGAAGAATCCGAATTAGAAAAAATAACAACAAAAGAATTAAAAGAGTATGGATTAAACGATTATTATATTAAAAAAGCTATTCAAGAAGGAAAATTAGAAAAAATAGCAAGAGGAAAATATAAAATCACCGCACCCACGAAGGAAAAAATAAAAAAAGCAAGTAATTATTTTAAACAATTTACAGAAAATATTTTCAATAAAAATTTTAGTGAAGCATATGATAATTTATATAACAGTATGATCAACCAAATAAATCATAACTATGACAATCACATAGTACTTTATTTTACTTTGCTTAAAGAAATATTAGGTGATGAAAAAGACTTTAGTTTTTTGGACACTCTTGATAATCTCCTTTTAGTAGGGGATAAGGACCATAATACAGAAAGTTACTATCAGTATTATATAAATTTTAGTGATGCAGTATTATCACATAATTTTAAAAAAGCTAATCAATCAATTATAAAATTTGAATTTGCTGAAAAAGAAAGAAAACAATCGAACAATATTAGTACATTATTATTTTCTATATTAACAAAAAATGTAATGACAAAAACAAGTAAGAGAAAGAAAGAAGAAATACAGGAACAAGAAGAACACTATGATCACTTCCTAAAAAATATTGAAGAAGAAAATTATGAAGAAGCATTAGAACATCTTCAAAAACTTCTTTCACATAAACATTTTAATATAAATGGAAGAATAAACGACTACATAAAGATTATTAAAACCTATTTGCAAATCAAAAATACTAAAGAACCATTACCAGAAAAAAATATCAACTATGACTATTTAAATCAAAATAACGAAGCTTTTTCTATTCATAAAATATTTCACACAGCTATAAAAGAAAACGATTTCCATTTTGCCTATCAAAGTATAGAAAAATGCATTGACTATAGTCCAAATAATAAAACCTTAATGATGTATAGAACTTTACTAAAAAAACTGATAGAGCAAGATCAACAAAACAGTAAGAAATTAGAAAATCAAGAACAACAAAATAAAATGACCATATATACAATTAATGAATTAACTACCTTAATTTATCATAGGGAATATAGAATAGTTGAATCCTATCTAGAAGAATTCTTAAAAAAAGAAAATAGTCGTATCTATTATACTATATTAACACTAATTAAAAAAATGAATAACATAAACCAAAAAAAAGTATTGATCAAAAAAGAAAATCCTATTTATTTCAATAGTATATATGAGCCATCTAAAAGATTCTTTGAAGCATTAAAGTATAACGACTATATAGAGGCATACATTATGACAACTATTTCTGAAATAACTGTTCAAGATTCAAAAGAATTTACCATATATAGATATATAATAGAAGATATTCTAGAAAGCATAGAACAAACAAAACAACAAACAAAACAACAAACAAAGCAACAAACAAAACAACAAACAGAACAACAAACAGAACAACAAACAAAACTATATAATTATAAATATATTTTAGAAATAATCAAAATGCTAAAACAAATTAAAGAAAATGGTATAACAAAAAATGATTTTCAACATTTTACATATGAGGAAAAAGATATAGAGGAACAATTTTTTACAGCAATTAATCAAGGATACTATATAGAAGCCTTAAGTATACTCGAGAGTAAAGAGTGGCATCAAAAAACAAAAAATAGCCTAAATAAAAATTATTTTACTTTATATAGAACTTTATTAATAAAGATTAAAAAAGAATTAAATATAAATAATTCTCTAAAAAGAACAAAAGATAATAATAAATTTGAATTACCAGCTAAAAAAAATCGTCAATTAATAGTACATATAAATAATCTTAAAAAATTAATACAAAAGGAAAAATATAACGAAGCTTATTTGTATTATCAACAAAATAATTTAGATGGAATCTGTGAAGAATTAGACAAAGAATTACAAATATTTTTACCATTTTTAAATAAATCTACAACTAAAGTAAAAAAAAGAACTAACAACAAAATATAAAACCTAAAAGAGATGAATTTGAACAAACAGAATATGCTCTACAACAATTAAATGACTATGAAATATAGACTATTACTAAGCTCTTCTAGACTATAAAAAGAAGACTTCATAAAAAAACAGCTACTATATGATGCTACTAAATATTATACTAGTAAGAAAAGAACCAAGAAGGTATTGAACTTTTAAATGAATAGATGGAAAAAGATCATAATTTAAGTACTAAGGGATATCTATTAAGAGGAAAAAATTATGAATATTTAAAAAAAAGTAAAAAGTAAAAGAAGATTATCAAAAAACAATAACAATTATTCCTAAACCTAATGGATACTATTCCCTAGGACCATAATAAAAATCGAGAAGAATCATTAAAATACTTTTTAGAATATGAAAAAAGAAAGCATACAATTTACAATTTTAATCTCCTGTTCACCTCGCATCTAAAAAATGATAAGAAGAACCTTTATCTTTTTTCTCAATAAAGATAAATTTAGAATAATAGACAAACAAAAAGATTTAGTGTATAATATAGAAAGTTGGTTCTTTTATGAGAAATAAAGAAAGAAAGGAGAAATAATGGAAGTAAAAAAACCAAATGGAACAAAGATAGTTGTTTTAGGAGGTTTAGGAGAAGTCGGAAAAAATATGTATTGTGTAATGCATAAAGACAATATTGTTATTATTGATGCAGGAGTTAGTTTTCCCGAAAGTGAACTTTTAGGAATCGATTATGTTCTACCTGACTTTACATTTTTAAAAGAAAACGAAGAAAAAATAAAAGCTTTATTAATTACACATGGACATGAGGATCATATAGGAAGCATTCCTTTCTTACTACAAAGTATTAACATACCAGAAATTTATGCACCAAGACATGCTAAAGAATTAATTGCTGTAAAATTAGAAGATAGAAATATTCGCTATGATCACTTAAATATCTATACAGAAGATACAAAATTAAAATTTGGAGAAATTGAAGTAGATTTTTTTAGAACTACTCACTCTATTCCAGATTCCCATGGAATATCTTTAACTACTCCAGATGGTAGAATAGTAACTACTGGAGATTTTAAATTCGACTTAACTCCTATTGGACCTGTCGCTGATTTATATAAAATAGCAAAAATCGGCCATGAAGGTGTAGATTTATTAATTAGTGACTCAACCAATGCACTAAATGAAGGATTTTCAACAAGTGAATCCAAAGTAGATGACGCCTTAAATGAAATGTTTGATTTATACCCACAAGAAAGAATCATTATTGCAACCTTTGCTTCAAATATTTATCGCGTAAAACACATCTTTGAAACCTGTTTCAAACACAACAGAAAAATCTGTGTATTTGGACGCAGTATGGAAAACAATATAAAAATATCAACAGAAGGAGGATACATCGACCATAAAGAACTATTAGTAACACCAGATGAAGTCAAAAACTACAAACCAGGAGAAATTACTATTCTATGTACTGGTTCTCAAGGAGAACCCCTTGCAGCACTTTCCCGCATGTCCACTAATAGCCACAAATACATTAAATTAAGGCCTGATGATATCGTCATATTCTCATCATCTGCTATCCCTGGAAATGCCTTAAGCATTTCAAAAATTATCAATAAACTATACTTAAGTGGTGTTCGTGTTTATACCAATAAAGCCCTAAGTGACTTACATACATCAGGTCATGCTAATGAAGAGGAATTAAAATTAATGATTAGATTAATCAATCCAAAATATCTAATGCCTTTTCATGGAGATTATCGTATGTTAAAACATCATGCTAACCTAGGAATTGATTGTGGTATACCAAAAGAAAATACATTCGTAATAAAAAATGGAGATACATTAAATTTAATCAATCATCAAATCACTAAAGGAGAAAGTATGCCAGGAGCCGATGTTTATGTTGATGGAAATCGTATTGGAGAAATCGGAAGTACAGTAATCAAAGATAGAAAATCAATGGCAAATGATGGAATATTAGTAGTAATTGTAAATGTTGATATGAAAAAAAGAGAATTATTAATTAAACCAAATATCACAACAAGAGGTTTCGTTCAAGTAAACGAAAATGAAGAACTACTTAAAAAAATAGAAATCCTAGCAGAAAAAACCATAAAAGAACAACTAGCAGATCCACGCTCAACATTTGCAATCATAAAAAATGAATTAGTATCAAAACTAATTCCATATATCAATGAATTAACAGGAAGAAAACCAATTATTCTACCAGTTATTCTGGATATTAAAAAAGAAGCTCCTATTGAAACAAAATAGAGCTTTTTTTAAATATGATATGATATTAAATATATTATATACTAACATGAAAAGACAACTTAGTTATAAATAGACCAATAAGTTTTAATATGATAAATACAGACAATAAAAACCTCATTAAGTTAGGTCTAAAATCTCTATATTTTAAAGCATATCCAAAATACATAAACCTATCAGGTAATATTTTTTATAATGATCTTTCACATTATGAATGTAAATTAAAAAACGATATTAGCAAAATAGAAAGTGTAAAAAACTTTGTGTAAAGTTACCATATCTATAGTAACACAGATATTAGAGAATGATTCATTCAGTCTCTTTTTTAATAAACTAATATTATCATATATTCTTTGATTTAAATATCAATTTAAACGATCAAGATATAAAATATTAAGCTCATTATGAAACATATACGAAGAGTCTGTAAATAAATTTATAGTATAGAAAAAGAAACTACTTAGCCTCTTCCGTTGCTCTAGTTTCTCTTACAACAGTAATTTTTATTGTACCAGGATACTTCATAGATTCTTCAATTTTTTCTTTAACATTTCTTGCTATTTGATGAGCTGTTAAATCATCCACCTCTTCAGGTTTTACAACTACTCTAAGTTCTCTACCAGCCTGTAAAGCATAAGTTTTCTCAACACCCTCAATATCATTACCAATTTCTTCAAGTTGCGAAAGTCTTTGAATATAATTCTCCAAAGAATCATTTCTAGCACCTGGACGAGATGCACTTAAGGTATCAGCAATCGCTACAATATTAGAGATCACACTAGTAGCATCACTATCACCATGATGAGAGGCTATAGCATTGACAACAACCTGATCTTCATGAAATTTATTTGCTATATTAATACCAAGTTCAACATGACTACCTTCAATATCATGATCTATCGCTTTACCAATATCATGCAAAAGACCAGCCCTTTTAGCAAGCATAACATCTTCTCCAAGTTCACTAGCAATAACACCAGAAAGTTGAGCAACTTCCATAGAATGTTGCAAAGCATTTTGACCATAGCTAGTTCGAAAATGAAGTTTCCCAACAATTTCAATTAAACTTGGATCCATTTTAGTGATTCCCAGTTCAAATAAAATATCATTTCCATATTCAATAATTTTTTCTTTCATCTCTTTGCTAACTTTATCATAAATTTCTTCTATTCTAGTAGGATGAATTCTCCCATCCTTAATTAAAGTTTCAAGTGTTACTCTTGCAATCTCGCGTCTTAAAGGATCAAAACTAGAAACAACAACAGCTTCAGGTGTATCATCAATAATTAAATCAACTCCTGTAACCGCTTCAATTGTTCTAATATTCCTTCCCTCTCTACCAATAATTCTACCTTTCATATCATCATTAGGTAAATCAACAACAGTGACGGTCTGGTCACTTGCAATATCAGCAGCATATCTTTGCATAGAAGCAACAAGCATTTCCTTAGCCTTTTTATCAACAACCAACTTAGCCTCTTGTTCCTGCTCCTTAATATATTGCGTAATCTCTCTAGACATATCACTTTTTACTTCATCCATTAACATTGTTCTCGCCTTTTCTTGGTCAAAGCCTGCTATTTTTTGAAGTAGTTTCAATTGTTCATTTTTTATTTCATCCACTTTACTTTTTTCTTCTTGAATTTCTTCTATTCTATCATTTAATTTTTCCTCTTTATCATCTAAGATACTTTCCCTTTTCTGATAAAGTTCATCTCTCTTATCCATACTAGCTTCGCGTTGTAAAAGTCGCTCTTCACTATTTTTCAATTCAACTTTCTTTTCCTTTAGTTCCTCTAAGCCTTCTTTTTTTATCTTTTCTACTTCCCTACGTTGTTCATCCATAGCTTCTTTTACACGCTTTTCTGCATTAATTCTAGCATTTTGCAAAATACTCTCTGCTTCTTTTGAAGCACTATGTTTTCTAATATATCCAAATAAAATAGTTAAGCCTATACCAATAACTAATCCAATGATTAAAAGTAAAATGGAGAATATTACTTCATTCATTACTTCCTCCATTTCTAGATTATATATTTAAACAATATTTAAATTATTATCCACTTTTATTTTAAAAGTCTTTTAACCACTTGTCAAGCGAAACTGTCTTTGAAATACTCACAGATAACATCATAATCACAGTAATTTATTTTTTCATCCTCAATTGCCATATAATCATCTCTTCCTTTACCCAATATTAGAACAAGTTCTCCTTCTTTCGCATCATTAAAAGCCTTAATAATTGCTTTACTACGATCAATTACTCTTTCATAATTAATTAAATTCGTATCACTTAATAGATCATCAATAATCGAATTAACACTCTCATACCTAGGATCATCCATAGTAAAAATAACATGATCAACATTCTCAAGAAGCATTTTTCCTATTTTTGCTCTTTTTTCTTTCTCTCTACCTCCTGCTGCACCTGTGACAACAGTAATTTTTTTATAATGAAACTTCTTTAAATTAGAAATAATGTGATATATTCCATTGTAAGTATGAGCATAATCCAAAATAATTGTATAATTTTGACCAAACTCCAACTTTTCACCCCTACCAATAATATGATCAATCTCTTTTATTTTACGAACAATAATAGGAATATCTGTTCCAATTAAAGAACAAATAGCAAAAGCAAGTGCTAAATTATAAACATTATACTCACCTATTAACTTACTATAAATAGAATAGGAAGAATCTAAAAATTGAAGATCAAAATTAGTCGAATTTTCTTGACAGTCAATTTTACAAATTTGAAAATCTGCTTGACTATCTTTTCCATAAGTATAAACATCACTTTTACAACAATCTTTGACATTAAAATAATGATAATCATCTATATTTAGTATAGAGAAACCATTTTTTTTAACAAGAGAAAACAGTTTTTTCTTTGCATCAATATAGTTTTTCATACTTTGATGAATATTTAAATGATCCTCCGTTATATTTGTAAAGGAGACAAGATCAAATTTTAAATGATCGACTCTTCCATGAAGAAGGGCTTCACTTGACACCTCCATAACAATTAATTTACAGCCTAAATTATATAATCGATCCAAACACTCATATAATTCACAAATCTCAGGAGTAGTATTACTACACGAAAAATAATATTCTTGATAAGATACACCATTTGTTCCTATATAAGCACAATCTAAAATTTTAGATACAATAGTTGCTGAGGTTGTTTTCCCATCAGTACCCGTTATTCCTATAAACCTAAATTGCTCTTCCACATGATCATAATAATTAGATAATACCTCATTCAAAATATCATTAACATTCTCAACTTGAATATAAATGACATCAATTTTAAGATCCAAACATCCTATAACTGCAACAGCCCCATTTTGAATTGCCTCGTCAATAAATTGATGATGATCAACATGAAAACCCTTGACTGCTATAAATAAATCTCCTTTTTGAACTTTTCTAGAATCAGTTTGTATTCCCCTAATAGGAATATCATAATTACACTTAATAATTTCATTTAATCTTTTCATATTATAACTTATGAGAATAAAAAAAAAAGGAAACTATTCTATTTAGTTCCCTGATCACTATCTAAAGAAATTTGATAATATTCCCTGACTTTCTTTTCTAATTCATTTCTTAACTCAGGATTATCTTTAAGAAGTAGCTTAACATTTTCTTTTCCTTGACCTAATTTTTCGCCTTGATAAGAATACCAAGCACCTGTTTTATCTATAACACCAGCTTCTACCCCTAAATCAATAATTTCTCCTGCTCTACTAACCCCTTCGCCATACATAATATCAACAACAGCAGACTTAAATGGAGGGGCTACCTTATTCTTAACAACTTTGACAGTAGTCTTATTTCCAACAACACCATCACCCATTTTAAGTTGTTCATTTCTTCTAACTTCTAGTCGAATAGTTGAGTAAAACTTCAAAGCCCGTCCACCTGTAGTAGTCTCAGGATTTCCAAACATTACTCCAACCTTCTCACGTAATTGATTAATAAAAATAGCTATTGTATTTGTTCGATTAATTGTACCAGCAAGTTTTCTTAAAGCTTGACTCATTAATCTTGCCTGAAGACCGACATGAGTATCACCCATTTCTCCATCGATTTCAGCTTGTGGTACAAGTGCAGCTACAGAATCAATAACAATAATACTAATTGCTTCACTTTTAACCAACGCATCACAAATCTCTAAAGCTTGCTCACCAGTATCTGGTTGACTAAGTAACAATTCATTAATATTAACCCCTAATTTTTCAGCATAAACAGGATCAAGAGCATGTTCTGCATCAATAAATGCTGCTCTTCCACCAGACTTTTGAACGGAAGCAATCGCCTGTAAAGCAAATGTGGTTTTTCCACTTGATTCAGGTCCATATATTTCAACAATTCTACCCCTAGGATAACCTCCTACACCCAAAGCAATATCAAGAGATAAACACCCACTAGAAATAACATCTACTTTCATATGAGTACTTTCTCCTAATTTCATAATAGAACCCTTACCAAACTGTTTTTCTATATCTAATAGGACTTGGTCTAAAGCCTTATTACTTTCTTTTTTTTCTGTTTTTTTCATCTGTCTCCTCCTAAAAATCCTTACAAATCAATTTTATAATATAAAATTAAAAATTGCAAGAGTTTTTTCGAACAAAAATTCGTAAAATGATTTTTTCAGTAAAAAATAATAATCAAATTAACAAAAAACCAGTGAAATATCAAATTTACACTAGTTTTAGAAATAAATTATAAAGTTTCCTTTTTTGAAAATAATATATTTTTATTAAGCAGAAAGTATTGAACGGCAGAAATAAAAGACATTACTGTACCAATAAGAAGTAAAAAATCTGCAACATCTAAACCAATAAATTCAAATGGTATATTATAAAAAAACACAAGAACAGTACCAACCATTAATGATGCAGTCTTAATCTTCCCACTCTTAATTGCTGCTACCACTTTACCACTACTAGCAGCCTGCATCTTAATCGCATTAACAATAATATCTCTTAATACAACAATAACTGGAACTAATACATGAACAAATCCCTGACAAGCCAAAATAATCAAAATAGGATTAACTAAAATTTTATCAGCAATAGCATCAAGCATTTTTCCAAGATCAGTTACTTGATTATTCTTTCTTGCCAAATACCCATCCAAAAAATCAGTAAGACTAGCAATAATAAATAAAACTCCCGATAAAATATATTGAATTTTAACAACAACACCATTTACAGAAAATTGTGGTAAATAAATTCCTACTGAATAAAAGGGAAAAACCAAAAGTAAAATAATAACAAATGTTAAAATAATTCTAAGTACAGTTAACTTATTTGGTAAATTCATAAACTTCCTCCATAGAACCTTTAAGTTCACTACTTCTAATTGGCTCTTGATTAATATTTTTAACTACAATTAAAGCTAAAGAAATAGCAAGTAACACTACTCCAAACCAAATAAGAACTGGCCACACATCGATTCTTTTTCTTCTAATAATAGTATAAGGAGAACGTACTTTACTTTTTTCTTCACGTTCTTTTAAAGCTGCTTTAGCTTGTGCTTGTTTGATATCCTCCAAAGAAATTTTTGAAGTTTTCTCAAATAAAAAATCATTAAAAATATCCATAACTTCATCAGGATCAAGTCCCAAATATTTAGCATAAAACTTAATATCTTCTTTTAATTCATAGATATCCTTAAATGCTTTAGTATTTCCACTTTCTATATTTTCAAGTTGTGTCATTGAAAGCCCCATATCATCAGCTGCCTCTTCTAAACTAACTCCATTAGAAATTCTAGTTCGCTTTAAATAACTGCCTAACTCTTTCAAAATATAACACCTCTTTATTTACAAATAATATTTAATAAGCCATGTTCTGTACCTTTAAAAGGTGACAAACATCTATCTACTGATTACTCAGTCCCTAACTCAGTTCTTATTCCCTTGTTAAAGCTCCCCTACCATAATTTGGGTTTCTCACTCGTGGAGTTTACCTCGTTTCACTTCTTAATTTCTTAAGAATTCGTCACTGTGGCACTTTATGAGAAATAATCATATCAAAGAATTAGACTATTTCTCCGTCGTTAGAAATCTCTACCTTAGGTTATTTTTTCCCTAAGCACGAACACTACAAACATCACAGTCTGTGTGAGCATGGACTTTCCTCAATATTCTTAAAGAATACCGCGTTTGTCTAAAATATTATTCATTATGATCATCATCTTTTTCACTACCATAAACAAGCTTTTCAAGTCTAGCAAGTCTACGCATAATATCTACATTAGTAACCTCAGGAACATCATTTTTCTTAGCAAATTCAACTGTAGTCTTAGCATTTCTAAGCTCCTGTTTTAATTTCATTACTTCTGCTAAAAGATCAGTTTTTTCTTGTTCTAGGCTATTAATGATACTAAAAAACTGTTCATAATCTCCAATAATAGTATCTAGAAATTGATCAACTTCCTTTAGTCGATACCCTCTAGTATCTATTTTAAATTCCTTTTCAAGAATTTCTTGGGGTGTAAGTGTTATCTTATTCTGATACATATTCTATTCACCAATCCCTTACACTAACTATTATTACAAAAACTAAGATTTTTGTCAATTATTAGAAGAATTTATTAGGGTAATTCTTGTATCAAGTTTAATATACTTAATCTCTTCTATCATTTTATTAATTTTAAAAATCAATTCATCTCTCATCCAATCACCAAAACCATTATAATACTTTAAAAAATAAAAATCAGATTTTCGACAAAATAAGCTAAAATAAATAAATAAAAATTTAAATAGTCAAAATAAAAATTATATAGTATAATATAGAATAGGTGAAGAGATGAATTATCCAAATGGCTTAAAAAAAGAATTAATAAAAAATAAATTAGAGATTAAATATGCTAATAGAGGAATGAGTTTAGAAGACGATTTAAATAAAACAAATGAGTATTATCGTCAAATAGATAAAGCATATATTTATAAGAAACCTACACCAATCAAAATAGTTAAGGTTATTTTTCCACAAAAAAAAGCAAAAATTACAGAAGCCTATTTTGATACCCCTTCAACTACAGATTATAATGGAATTTATAAAGGAAAATACATTGATTTTGAAGCTAAAGAAACAACCTCTTTAACTTCATTTCCTTTAAATAACATTCATCCTCATCAAATCAAGCATTTAGAAAAGATAGAAAAACACAATGGTATTGCTTTTTTAATAATAAGATTTACCAAAAAGAAAGAAACCTATTTATTATTAGAAAAAGAATTAAAAGACTTTTTAGAAAACAATACTAAAAAGTCAATACCTATTTCATACTTTAAAGAAAAAGCACATTTAATTAAAGAAAAATACAGTCCTAGAATTGACTATTTAGAAATATTAGATAATATTGGAGGGATTAACCATGACGAATAAAAATAACAATAATAAGAAAAAAACAACTACTACTAGTAAAACAAATCATAAGGTAGATATGAAGACAAAAAAATATCAAACAAAAGAGTTTAAAGAAAATAACCATAATAATAGTAGTAAAAAAGAGAAAATACCCAAAAAGAAAGATAGCAAAAGCGGTACTCTTTGGATCATTTGGCTCTCATTTTGTACCTTTATATTAGTATTATGCTTTTTCAAATTAGGACTACTAGCAACATTATTTACTGCAATCATAATCATATTAATAACAGGAATAGTATATTTAATAGGAAATGCAAAAACGAAATCGAAAAAAAGAAAAGTAATCAATGCCCTATTAATTATATTCTTAATTTTATTTATCATAGGATTACTTTCATTTGGAGCTTTCTTAATATATATCACAGTAAATGCCCCAAAATTTGATCCCAAAGAATTAAATACTAAAGAACTATCCATTCTTTATGATAAAGATGGAAATGAATATGCTAAATTAGGTAGTGAAAAAAGAGAAAAAGTAACTTACGATGAACTGCCTCAAGTACTAGTTGATGCAATCATTGCAACAGAAGACTCAAGATTTTTTACTCACAATGGATTAGATGCCCCAAGATTTATTAAAGCAACAGCTGAACAATTATTAGGTAGATCGAATGCTGGTGGTGCTTCTACCCTATCAATGCAAGTAGTAAAAAATAGTTTTACAGATGCCAAAGTGGATTCAGGAATTAAAGGAATCATTCGTAAATTTACAGATATCTATCTAGCTATATTTAAACTAGAAAAAAATTATACAAAAGAACAAATTATAGAATTTTATGTAAATAATCATAATTTAGGTGGAGTAATCTATGGAGTAGAAGAAGCTAGTCAAGCCTACTTCAAAAAAAGTGTTAGTGAATTAAACCTAAGTGAAGCCGCAATTATTGCAGGAATGTTTAAAGCACCTAACTATTATAAACCAACAACTAACCCTGAAAATGCTACAAAAAGAAGAAATACTGTTTTATACTTAATGAGAAGACATGGATATATTACAAAAGAACAAGAAGAAACAGCAAAAAAAATATCAGTAGAATCCCTTACTGGAGATGCAACAGGTGGCCTTAATGCATCAGCAAATGAATATCAAGGCTACATTGATACTGTAGTTGAAGAATTAATGGATAAATACGAAATTGATCCTTACAAAACCTCTGTGCAAGTATATACAAATTTAGACAAACAAAGACAACTTTCTATAAATGATGTTATGGATGGTAAAACCTATACTTGGAAAGATGATCAAGTACAAGCTGGAGTTTCTGTCCTAGACAGTGCAACAGGAAAAGTCTTAGCAATAGGTGCTGGAAGAAACAGAAAAATAGGAGATTACAATTATGCAACTCAAGGAACGAGACAACCAGGATCAACAGCAAAACCACTATTTGATTATGGACCTGGTATTGAATACAACGATTGGTCAACCTATACACTCTTTGCGGATGAACCATATTCTTATTCAAATGGTCGTTCAATTAGTAACTGGGACAATTCACATATGGGTACAATGACTTTAAGAAAATCCCTATCTCTATCTCGTAATATCCCTGCTTTAAAAGCCTTTCAACAAGTAGAAAACAAAAAAATTATTGAATTTGTACAAAACCTAGGAATCACTCCAGAAGTAGAAAATGGAAGAATCCATGAAGCACACTCTATAGGTGCATTTACTGGAACAAATCCCCTTCAAATGTCTGCTGCTTATGCTGCTTTCTCAAATGGAGGATACTACAATGAACCATATACTGTTGAAAAAATTGTACTAAGACAAACTGGTGAGACAATTAAACATAAAGAAAATAAAAAGAAAGTAATGAGTGATGCCACCGCTTATATGATTAGTAGTGTTCTACAAGATGTTTCCTTAACAGGAGGATCTATTCCAAATGTAGCAGCAAAAACAGGTACAACAAACTTTGACGAAGCCCTAATAAGAAGCAAAGGCCTTCCACTTGATGCCATTAGAGATTCTTGGGTTGTAGGATTTTCAACAAAAACAGTAGTTGGAATGTGGTATGGTTATAATAAAATAACAGATAGTGCACATTGTCTTAGAAATATACCTGCATCTGCTGCAAAAGATCGCTTATTTAAAGCTTTAGCACAAGGAGCCTTTGAACAAAACAAAGAAGAATTTAAAATGCCTGATTCCGTTGTTAAATTGCCTGTTATTTCAGGAAGTAATCCAGCAAAAATTGCACCAAGTGGCTATTCAGGTGCAGTAGTTTATGAACTATTTAAAAAAGGACATGAACCAAATAATTCAGAAAATGCCGAAAACGAAGAAAAATTAGCTAAACCAGGCAATTTAAAAGCAACCTATGCAAATGGAAAGGTAACCATTACTTGGAGTGCCTCTCAAGGATTAAATAATGACAGTTATGGAGAATTAGGATACAATGTTTATTTAGGAGATACCCTATTAGGATTTACTACAGCAACAAGCTATACATATAATACACAATCCAGTGGTAACTTAACATTTAAGGTAATTGCAACCTATAAAAATTATTCAGGACTTGCAAGTGATGCAGCAACAACATCAGTCAAAATAGAAAATAAACCAATACAAAATACAATTAACTACAAAATAGAATATTACTGTGGAGATGTCCTAATATCAGGTGCTACTAAAAATCAATCAACAACCTCTACATCAACATCAATTAATATTAATGCAAGCCAAATTCCAGATATCAACCCTAAAACATATGACCCTCAATCGTTATGTTCCAATAGTAGAGATACAACCAAAACTAAATCAATATTCTCTATAACCAATAATGGAATAATAGAAATTTATTATTTAGAAGACCAACAACCTCCAACCCCTTCTACTCCATAAAAAGGATCGTTCAACTAACTGAACGATCCTTTTTTATATCCTTATGACAAATTTCTACTAGCTGACAATGCTCACACTCTGGCTTTATTGCCTTACAATAATATCTTCCAAATAAAACAAATTGTTTATGTCTATTACACCAATCCTTCTTTTTAAATTTTCTTTTCAACTTCATTTCAATATCATAAACATCATCATCTATTTTAACTAACCCTAATCTTTTACTTACTCTTTCAACATGTGTATCAACAGCAAATTCTGGTATTTGATAAAATTCACTAAAAAAAACATTAACAGTTTTTCTACCTACACCAGGAAAGGTTTCTAAAACGTCCCTTTTAGTTGGAACCTTTCCATCATACTTCTCATCAATCAATCTAGCAATTCCAACTACATATAAACTTTTTTTACGAAAAGACCCTAATGGTCTTAAAATATCCTCTATATCTTTAATAGAAGCATCTTTTAAACTTTTTAAATTACTATACTTAGAAAACAAAATAGAAGTTACTTGATTTACTCTTTTATCTGTTGTCTGAGCACTTAAAACAATAGCAATTAAAAGCTCATAATCCCTCTTAAAATTAAGTTCACACCAAGGATCAGGAATTAAAAAATCAAGATATTCCTCCACTACACTAACTCTATTCATCTTCTACATCATCCTCAAACCAATTATAATCAAACAACTCTTCATTAATGTCACCTTCTTCATTTTTTCGAAAACTTTTTCGATTTTTTTCCACATCCTCTTTTGTTTTAAGCCCTTTTTTACCCCATTCATATAAAATTTTATCAATATATCGCAAATTACTAACCCCATTAAAAGTAGCTTCACGAACAGCTTCCATAATCAAAGAATCACTATTTCCGCCCTCTATCCAAGCCTTAATAATTTCATATTCTGTAGGACTTAAAGTTCTCCCAAACTCTTTCTCAATAAAATCAAAACAACTAGTATCGACTTTCTCATCACTAGAGACGGTATCCATCATCAATAGAGAAATCTTATCATAAAAATTTTGTAAAGAAATAACCTCTTCACTAATATTCTTATCATTTTTAATCACTTTTAATTCAAGATAATGTTTATCACTCAAAATAGAAATCGACTCCATAACATTCTTAACTTCAATTCCTAAATCCTCACTAATTTTATTAGGATCAAAGACAACAACATCACCACGATTATACAAATACATCAAAAAAATAAATTCTTTAAGTTCCAAATTAAACTTCTTTATATTTTGAAAAAAATAAAGAGGAATAACTAAATTGCCATACTTAAATAAATGAGTAATTTTCTGATTCACATTATCCCTCCTAAATACTCATTATAATATCATATTTAATGATAATAATCCATACAATATTTTACCAACGCATAATGATCATTAACAACTCTATGATATAAAACATCTTTCTCTAACTTTTCATAAATTTCTTTTAAAAAAGGACCTGCCGGCTGATCAAAAATCTTTAAAATATCCTCTGCTGTAATAGCTAAATCACTTCTCTTATGAATCGCTAATTTAGCATATTGTTCCGCAACATCTAACTGAGAAATCCCCTTAATACTAGCAGCAACACTATTAACATATAACCCATTAAGATATAATTGATAAGGATCCAAATTATCCTGCTTAAGAGCATCTTGAATAGAGGAAATCAATTTCTTTTCATTATTAGTAAAAGGATATAAAGAACTATTCAAAACTGCCCATATACCGATTAAAGAATCTGTATAATTAATATCACCCAAATGAGAAAGCTCCAAATCTTTATCCAATCCTAAAGATAAAAGAAGCTTTATCCCATATTGATTATGATTACAAGTAAAAACTTTATCAAGTTCCTCTCTTTTTCTCTCATAAGATATTTTTCTAAGTAAATGTTTGGTATCCTTTATCGCCTGAATAACTTCAGGATCTAAGGAAAAATGAAGTTTTGCTGCAAATCTAACTGCCCTTAAAATACGAAGGGCATCCTCGGAAAATTTATGATAACTATCTCCGACTGTTCTAATTAGCTTATGATCTAAATCCTCTCTTCCATGAAACACATCAATAATATTTTTATCTTTATCCATACATAAAGTATTAATGGTAAAATCACGTCTTATGAGATCCTCCTGTAAGGAATCTACATAAATAACCTTTTCAGGCCTTCTAAAATCCTTATATTTTACGTCTTTCCTAAAAGTAGTAATCTCATATCTAACGTTTTGATAATAAAGAGTAACAGCACCATAATCTTCCTTTGGAATTTTAGCATGACTAAATATTTGTACTAATTCCTTTGGTTTAGCATTAGTACAAATATCAATATCATTAGACTTGATTCCAAGAAGGTAATCTCTAACAAAACCACCTACTAAATAAGCCTCGTAGCCAGCAAGATTAATTTTCTTTAATATTTCTAAACTATCTTCAAGCATATTCAACCTCCTCGAGTACCAATCATATTATAATTATAACATAAAATAAAACTGATGTGATTCACCAGTTTATGAACTAACTATTTTGATACATTAACAACCGCTCTAACTCCAGCATTTTCAAACCTCAACACATAATAGTAAATACCTCCACTATTAGTAATCCCCATAGCAGAAGGTGACATATTTGGATTATTCGCAGCATTCATTGTAAAATATTGATACGAAGCACCTTCATATGCCCCCTCACCATTAAAAGAAGTTGAACCCATATAATTATACATCCAAATAGGACAAGATAACCTTGATCTAGTACATCCTAACACCAAAGCCTCTTGAATCGTAATCATTCTCACCTTAGATGTTCGTTCTGGTAAAACATAGACATTACTTGAACAAGTTATAGGATCCAAAATAGAACAAAATGTATAAGCATTATCTTTAAATATCGTCGTTCCCATCGTATAAGTTTGATCATTAACATTAGTCCACTTTGCTGTAGCCTCCTCTAACCTAGTTAAAGCTACCATCGGTCCAACTGAAAGATCATTTTGATCATTCCATTTAATATTATCAACAATAGTCTGTTGACTTTGCATCGTTAATGTATCTCCATCATCAAACATAACATGAAAAAAAACTTCATCTGTATCATTCACCTTATAATTAATAATTGTACCACTTGGACAGCTTCCCTCTGTTTTATTTTGATAACAAGTAGTTTTTTGACATGTACTTTCTTTTCCTGTTATACAATAGTTACCATTACTAGCATCTGTAGAATAGGTATAAGCATCAACAAAACCACTCAAACGTTGATTCTTTTGCACAGCTTCTAATCTAAGTCTAGCATGAAAAGACTTATTCGCTACTGTTTCCTTAGTTGCAGCATCAGAAATCCATAATTTTAAAATATAATTCTGAGTCTCACCAGCGGAAATAGTCCCCATACCGATACTTCTAGAAACAACTCCATTATCCGTAGTAAACTTCTCATTAATACTAAGGGTTTTAATTAAATAATTATCCTCCTCTTTAAACAAAACATACTTAATAAAATGATCTTCTATTCTTGTTTGACCACTGTCTAATGCCATATCATCTAAATACAAAGTAAAATTACTATCAATAGAACCAGTATTCTTTATAGAAAAACGATACGAATCCGTTTCAAGTCCTGCCTCATCACTCATTGGCTCAGTATTTTCCAAATGAATAGGAGAACGATTAACATCATCAAAAACAAGTTGTAAAGAACCAGCAGTTAAAGTAATTTCCTTTTCACCTTCTAAATTTATATGATACCAAGCATAGGAAAGTCCAAATAACATGATAAAGGAACAAGTCAAAACCGTTATTAAAATTTTATTAGTATTCATTTTATTTTTTTTCTTCTTCATGACCATCACATACCTTTAAAGTTATTATATCAAATTATTACAAAAAAAAAAGCCCTAAACGGACCTTTTCTTAATTAACTGCATCTTTAAGTGCAGAACCTGCTTTAAATGTAACAGCATTTCTAGCAGCTATTTGAACAGTAGCACCAGTTCTTGGGTTACGTCCTTCACGAGCAGCTCTTTGTGATACACCAAAAGTTCCAAATCCAACTAGTGGTACTTTATCTCCTTTTGTAAGTGCTTCAGTAATTACTTTAAATGTAGCATCAATAGCTCTTGTAGCATCTGCTTTAGTAATTCCAGCTTCTTCAGCTACAGCTTCAACTAATTCTACCTTCTTCATAGTATTAAATACCTCCCTTAATTTTATTAAGCATACTATGCTTACATATATAAATTACCATGAGTTAAAAGAAATTGCAACAAAAAAGACTATATTTTACAACATTTTATCTTAACCTAAAACTTTTAAAGAACAAGAAAACACATTTCTAAATCCAAGTACAATATGGTTTAATAAAACTATTTCAGCTTATTATTTATTCTATCTAATAAATAAACAATATGCCCTAACCAAAAAGTAAACATCGAAATTAAAAAACCAACAAACCAAGTAATAATTGTTAAGAAAATATTAAATTGTGTAGCAACACAATGTGTTCCATAAATCCCACCACTTGTACAAGAAGAAAAAATATTTCCTAATATAATTCCTCCAAAAAAGAAAATCACCATAATTAAAATTGCCACTTGTTGATAGAAATTAAATGAATACTTTTCTATTTCTTTAATCTTTTTTCCTACCTTAGGTAACTCCTTTTTTTCCTGATCAATTTGTTCAAATAAATCATTTCTCATTTTTTTTCACCTTCTTTGTTTGTTTCTTTTTTATCTGAGCAAGACTTTTCTTATGATCTTCATATTCCTTATATAAATAAATATATCTACCAAACAAAATAATATAAATTGCATCAAATAAAGATAATATTACACTATCAAAATTAGTAGCACCAATTAAATTAGCAAGCAATACCACAAAACTCAAAATACATATTGAATAAAAATACCACTCATTAGAGACTTCATCAAAAGGAATTTGATCAAGGTTAAATTCCTTCCAATATCGACTACTACCTAAAAATGTATAAATCATAAAGAAAAGTAAAACCAAATTAAGTAATAAATTAGTCAAACTAAAAATACCAAATGATTGAAAAATAGTAAGAAAAGAAGCTAATACAATTAAAACATACATAAAGATATAGAAAACATTAATAAAATTAAAATACTTTTTTCCCACTTTAAACTTTATCAAAGCAAAATAAACAAGAGCAATAACATATGTACTATTATGATTAAATAAACTTCTAAGTATATTCAAAGTACCAATATTATTTTTAACAGCAAAGGCCTGACTTAGTATAATGATAACAATTATTACACCTAATATAATTGAAGTCAAAAAATTAGGATTATCATACCATTCACTTTCTCTTTTTACTTCTTCCATAACTATAACCTCCTACAATAATTATATATTAAAAAAAATAACTTTTCATTAAATAATAAAAAAATATACTTTAAATGTGTAAAGTATATTAATGACTAATTTTAAATAAATTTCTACAATTTTTTATTGTATGCATCTCTATATTCTAAAGACTCAATATTTTCAATCCAATCTTTATGATCAAGATACCAATTAATAGTCTCTTTAATCCCATCATCAAAAGTATAAGTTCTTTGCCACCCAAGTTCTTTTTCTACTTTACTTGAATCAATTGCATACCTTAGATCATGTCCTTTTCTATCTTCAACAAACTCAATTAAATCTTCACTTTTCTCTAGTTGTTTTAAAATAATTTTAACCAGTTCTAAATTGTTTTTTTCAGAATGTCCTCCTAGGTTATAGACCTCTCCTACCTTGCCATTTCTAACAATCAAATCCACTCCAATATTATGATCAATAACATGAATCCAATCACGTACATTTTCCCCCACCCCATAAACAGGAATCTTTTCATTCTTTAATGCCTTTGAAATCACAACAGGAATTAATTTTTCTGGAAATTGATATGGACCATAATTATTAGAACATCTACTTATGGTTACAGGAAGTCCATATGTTCTATAATAAGCTAAAGCCAATAAATCAGCACTCGCTTTAGAAGAAGAATAAGGACTAGACGTACGAATTGGTGTATCTTCTGTAAAAAGTAAATCTGGCCTATTAAGAGGTAAATCTCCATAAACTTCATCTGTAGAAATTTGATGATATCTAGAAACTTGATATTTTAATGAGGCATCCATTAATACCTGTGTACCAATAATATTTGTTGTTAAAAAGATACCTGGATTTTTAATAGAATGATCAACATGACTCTCAGCAGCAAAATTAATGACAACATCAAAATTTTCTTTAGAAAATAATTGATCAATAAAATCATGATCTGTAATATCACCCTTCACAAATCTAAAATTTTCTTTTTCCTCTAGATCTTCTATATTATGGTAATTCCCTGCATAAGTTAACAAATCTAAACAAATAAACTGGTCATCTGGATATCGATCTACAACATAATGTAAATAATTACTGCCAATAAATCCAGCCCCTCCTGTAATTAAAAATTTCATTTTTCTCCTCCTTTTAATTTTTCATTTAATTCCAAACAATAACGATTAACAGCATCTTGCCATCTAGGTAACATAGAAAAACCTTCATTTTTTAACTTTTCTTTACTAAGTCTAGAATTTCTTGGCCGATAAGCCTGCTTAATTTTCATCATTTTAATATAATCATCAGTTAAAACAGGATTAACCCTAACAGCAAGATGACTATGTTCAAAGATATATTTAGCAAGATCAGCCCAAGAACAATAACCATCATTATTAATATGATAAATCCCATATTTTGAAGTATAAGACATATCAATTAATATCTTAGCAAGGTCAACTGTATATGTTGGACTACCTACTTGATCACAAACAACATTAACCTCATCATGTGTTTTAGAAAGCTTTAACATCGTTTCAATAAAATTATGACCATTTATCCCAAAGACCCAAGATATTCTGGTAATAAAATGTTTTGGATTGCGTAATACCTCTAATTCTCCCTCATATTTCGTCCTACCATAAACACTCTTTGGATTTGGTTGATCCCCTTCTAAATAAGGTGCATCTTTCGTTCCATCAAATACATAATCGGTAGAAATATAAATAATTTTAATATCAAGTTCTAGTGATACATCAACAAGATTTTTAGTACCAATTACATTAACCTCTCTAACCTGCTCTTCCATATCTTCCGCTTTGTCAACTGCAGTCCATGCCGCACAATGAATAATCACATCAGGATAATAATTTTGAACAACATCAAAAACCTGTTCTCTATCAGTAATGTCCATCTGCTCTTTTGTCAAAGCCAAATAATCTTTCTCGCCTCTTTTTTCAAGCTCCCTAACTAAATCATATCCAAGTTGACCATGACCACCAGTAATCAAATATTTCATCATTAGTCCCTCCTAAAATGTACTTCAGTCTCACTTAACGGAAGATATTGAAGATCTTTTTCAGAAAGAATTGGGGAATCAATACGATATTCACTTAATATCCCTTCCCAATCAATTCCAAGGGCAGGATCATTCCATAAAATCCCACCTTCAAGCTCTGGAGCATAATCTTGATCTACCAAATATTGAAAAACAGTATGATCCTCTAAACTAATAAAGCCATGAGCAAATCCACATGGTACAAACAATTGTCTATGATTATCTGGTGTTAATAAGACACTTGTCCATTTTCCATATGTTTCTGAGTCTTCCCTAATATCAACAACAACATCAATAGCCGCCCCACAAATAACCTCAACAATTTTTGCTTGACACTTAGGCTCTTTTTGAAAATGCAATCCCCTTATTACACCTTTGCTACTCATACTTCTATTTGCCTGAACAACTGCACGAAATCCCAAATCATTTAAGTTTTTTTGAATAAAATAGGGCGAAAAATACCCCCGATCATCTCCAAAAAGATCTGGTTCTAAAATATAACAATCTTTTAAATTTGTTTCAATCTTTTTCAATTTATAACCTCAATTCTTCTTAATATAATTTAATAAATATTGTCCATATCTATTTTTACTCATCACTTCTGCTCTTTTTAAAACTTGCTTATGATCAATCCATTTATTATCATAAGCAATTTTTTCAGGGCAACATACAATGGAATCCCTATTATTCTCGACAGTCTTAATCATATTAGAAGCTTCAAGTAGACTATCAAACGTTCCTGTATCAAACCAAGAGTATCCTTCGCCTAAAACCCTTGCCTTCAACCTTTTTTCTTTTAAA
Source organism: uncultured Clostridia bacterium (assembly GCA_947643225.1). Taxonomy (GTDB): domain Bacteria; phylum Bacillota_I; class Bacilli_A; order RF39; family UBA660; genus UBA2730. The sequence continues at coordinate 11,982 of CANRVH010000015.1, read as the reverse complement.
TAAAAGTCATTAAGTGTAGTAATTTCTAACTCTCCTCGTTTAGAAGGTTTGACTAATTTAGCCATCTCACTAACACCTTTAGGATAAAAATACAATCCTGATATTGCATAATCTGATTTAGGATTAATTGGTTTTTCCTCAACACTTAAAACATGATCATTCTGGTCAAGTTCCATAATTCCAAATCTTTCAGGATCTCTAACTTGATATCCAAATATAGTAGCATACCCTTCTTTAGCATTCACTTCCGCCTGCTCTAATTCTTCCTTTAAACCACTTCCATAAAAAATATTATCTCCTAAAATCATGACACAAGGATCATTTCCTATAAATTGTTCTCCTATTAAAAATGCCTGAGCAAGACCTTCTGGCCTTTCTTGAACTTCATAAACTAAATTTAATCCAAATTGACTCCCATCACCTAACAATCTTTCAAAATTAGCCTGATCTTCCCTAGTTGTAATAATGAGAATATCTCGAACTCCCAAAGTCATCAATGTTGATAAAGGATAATAAATCATCGGTTTATCATAAATATTAACCAACTGCTTACTAGTTGCTTCCGTAATCGGATATAGTCTTGTACCACTCCCACCAGCTAGGATAATTCCTTTCATACTACTAGCCTCCGTATCTTCATATAACAAATCTTGTATCTCAATCCCTAATAAACGAGATATTTTTTTTACTTCATCAATAGTTATATTTCTAATTCCTTTTTCTATTCTAATAATTGCATCACGATTAAGCCCCATCATATTGCCAACCTCAAGTTGAGTTAATTTACGTTTTTTCCTATACTGTTTTAGGGCCCGTCCAACAATTTGATTATACTCTTTTTTCAATTACTTCCCTCCATTATATTATATATATAACAAAAAAATGTTGAAATTGTCAACATTTTATTAAAAGTATTAAAGTTGTTTATAACAATGCTCTATAGATTGTTTAATCTTTCTTTTAGAAAGACAATAAAAGTCATATGGAACTCTCCCTATTAAATAATTCTTAATAGCAATAAGAAACTTGATTTTTTGATCATAACCAGAAACATCAGAAAAACTATCAAAAATAAGATTCTCTGCAAAATTAAGATCTTTAAAAATTTCTTGTCCCAATTCTATATTACGATTCAAGCGATATAAATCTCGATCTAATCGAATCATAACCTTCTTAATTAAATAATGATCAACAATTTGTTTAAGAATATGATTATTAAATTTTAGATATTCAACCTCATTATAATGAATATCTGGTCTAAGAGAAAAAATATCAGAAAAGGAAAACTGATCCACTCTAGGAAATTGGTCATAAGTTCGATACAAAAATTTTGAATTAACTGCATCAACATAAGTAACATTAGCATAACTTTTAGCAATATTTTTCAACTGATTATTAATAAATATATTAGTAATTCCAAGTCCCAGAAAATTGGGTGCCCCACAAAGATAAACCTGTGTATTGGTATTCTTTTCTCGATTACTAGTTTGAATATATTTTAAAGTTGACTCTAAACTAACAAGATCTCTTTGAAACCCATAAGTAAACTTTTCTTTTAATCTTCCACCTCTAGTCATATTATCTAAAAAAGAGCCAGTACAACCATTATAAATAACAATATTAGCAAGATCTATATCATCCTTCAAAATAACATCTTGCAATCCCATATCACTTTCTTTACTAATTGGATAAAATCTATCAATATCATAATTAGTAATCCCATGACAAGTCATGGCAACAGAAGAATTCCCATAATCGATCCTATTCATTTGATAAATTTCAGACTCTTTAATATTTGTTGTTAGCCAATGATAAATATGTTCGTCATTATTATTTTGAGCTCTGGCAAAATGATATCTTTGAAGATCAATATCATACTTACTCAATATCCCCTCTATACTCTCATTTCTAAATAACAAAGGTTTAGTTGAGCGAACACAAGAATATCCCGAAGCAATAGAATTCCCTAAACTAGTTAATCGAAGAGAGTTAATCCTACCTTGAACAAGTTTATTTGCAAGCTGACAATTAAGCCTCTTTTGAATATCTAATACTTCTTCCATCTTCAACACTTCCTCTAAAATACCACCATTTAATCAAAAAACAATCAAAATCTCTATCAAAAGATAGCATTTATACTATCATAACCCCCCCCCTCAAAAAATAAGAATAAAATCAATAGATTCAATCATAGAATGATAGTATTACCCGATAAAATTAAAAATGAATATTGAACATTAAGAAAGCTAATACCATAAAATAAGAAGAAGAGGATTAATAGAAAGGAGACAATATTAAAATGCCCTTAAATGGAAAATTACCAACTCCACTTGACAAGAAGGAATTAGAAGAAAAATTTAAAAAAATAAAAAATGGAGATGAACAAGCCAAGAATGAAATTATTGAACACAATATTAGACTTGTTGTACATATAACTAAAAAATTCAGTACATCACCTTATGAAACCGAAGACTTAATCTCCATCGGTATAATTGGCTTAATTAAAGCAGTTAATAGCTTTAGTTTAGATAAAAACACCACCTTTTCATCATATGCATCAAAATGTATTGGAAATGAAATTTTAATGCATTTAAGAAATAATAATAAAAGAAAAAACGATATCAGTCTAAATCAAGCTTTTGCCCAAGATAACGAAGGAAACCAATTAAATGTAGAAGATGTGGTGGAAGATTCTGAACAAGATTTTGTACTAGAATATGAACAACAAGAAATAAATGAACTAACAAGAAGAATTATAGAAAAATTGCCTAAAGAAGAAAAATATATTATTATGAAATACTTCAATTTCATCGATGATGAGAAAATAACCCAAGAACAATTGGCAATAGAATTAGGTATAAGTAGATCTTATCTAAGTAGAAAAATCAAAAAGATTCTAAAAAAGATTCAATCCCAATTAGAAGAGGTAGGCATAGTAAAAGGAGTAAATGGAGGTATAGCAGTAAATATTAAAGAAAACAAAAAAAATACTGATTCACCAAAAATCAAAGTTCTATCCAAAAGTAGCAAAAGACAATAAAGAATAATTTCTATTTTATTAATTGATTATTTTTTAACCGTTAAAAAGCAAAAATACACACATAAAACTATCTTTTTACTATAAAACAAAAATGAATAAAATAATTAAATGTGTAGATAAATGTCAATAAATATGATAATATATTCAGATGAAAGGAGTAATAAACAGATGAAAATGTATCTTATAACAAATGGTGACTTTACACTAACAAGAAACATAATGCAAACAATGAAAAGTTATTCACAAGATATAGGAACAAATATAAATATAGAAATACTGTTCATTAAAGAACAAGCAGAAAAAAAGGGATTAAATTATTTTCAAGTAATTAAAGAAGGAGCATATGGTTTATTTAGCGAATATAAAAGACCTGACGAATTAAACAAAAAAATTGCGACTATGGATCAAAATGGATCTATTGTACTTTTAGATATAAATATTAAAAAAGAAATATTCAACCACTTTAAAAAATTATTAAAAAGTTATAACATTCCTTATACATCATATATAAGGAAAGATAACATAGAAGGGTTTAAAGAAGATTCCCCTGAAATTATTAATGGTGGCAACTTAACAGAAGATAATTTTGAAAAAAGCACTGCTAATAAAGTCTTACAATTAAAACAAAGAGAAATAAAAAAAGCAAACAATCATGATAATAATTAAAATGACTAAGAAAGATCAAAAATAACTAAAGACCTTTCTTATTTTTATATAACCAAAAGAACAAGTCTATACCAATATAAGTCTCTTAAATGCAGAAAGAACACATTTACAAATAAACAATTCCATGTTAAAATCGGTAAAAGAAAAGAGGTGTTTTCTATGCTACCTATCATTGCTTTAGTAGGAAGACCAAATGTTGGCAAATCTACTTTATTTAATAAAATTGCAGGAAAAAAAATATCCATTATCGAAGATACTCCCGGAGTAACTAGAGACCGAATTTATGAAATAGTAACCTACAATAATTATCAATTTAGCCTAATTGATACTGGCGGAATTGATGCTACAGAAATGACTTTCAATGATGAAATAAAAATGCAAGCAGAACTAGCTATAAGTGAGGCAAATATCGTAGTCTTAATTGTTGATGGAAAAGAAGGAATAACAGAAAACGATCGAATAATAAGAGATATTCTTCGTAAATCAAAAAAAGAAGTCATAGTTGCCATCAATAAAATGGATGTTAAAGATGCTCAAAATAATATTTACGATTTCTATGAGTTAGGATTCGACACCTATATTCCAATCAGTGCTATCCATAATACTGGCTATATTGAATTAATGGATACTATTTGTAAAAACTTTAGAAAAATAGAAACAGAAGAAATAGATAATAGATTAAAGATATCCATTATTGGAAGACCAAATGTCGGAAAAAGTTCCTTAATGAATGCCCTTCTAAATGAAGAAAGAGTCGTAGTTAGTAATATTGCAGGTACAACTAGAGATTCAATTGATAGCATTTTAAAATATAACAAAGAAGAATATATTCTAATTGATACAGCAGGAATGCGAAAAAAAGGAAAAATCTATGAAAATATAGAAAAATATAGTCTAATTCGTTCCATGCGAGCAATCGATAGAAGTGACATCTGCCTTTTAGTAATAAATGCCGAAGAAGGAATCAAAGAACATGATAAACATATCGCAGGATATGCCATTGAAGCTGGTAAAGGTTTAATAATTGTAGCAAATAAATGGGATATGATAGAAGATAACATAAATGACTTTAAAAAACTAATTCGAGCCGAATTTCAATTTGCAACATATGCACCTATTGTCATTTTATCTGCCTTAACAAAAAAAAGAATTTCTACTCTAATGCCTGAAGTACTAAAAGTAAGTGAAAATATCACTAAAGAAATAAAAACCAGCATCTTAAATCAAATTATAAGCGATGCCTATGAATTAAATATTCCCCCCAGCTATAAAGGGAAAAGATTGAAAATCTACTTTACTAGTCAAACAGGTATCAAACCACCTAAATTCACCTTTAGAGTAAATAACAAAGGATTAGTGCATTTTTCCTATGAAAGATATTTAGAAAACAAATTAAGAGAAAATTTTGATTTAACAGGAACACCAATTATCTTACAATTTAAAAATAGAAAGGATGATAATTAATGTTATTTAACTTTTCCAAAAAAAATCCTGAAAAAGAATTAGAAAATTTAAAAAAAGCTTTCGATATTTTAAATGAACGTTACCAAAAAAAAACAATCACTCTAGAAGAATTTACAAAACAATGTGAACAATTAACAAAAAAAATTGATAAATATCAAAAAATAGTCAATAAGAATAACTAAAAGACACTCTCTTACATATATTTAAAGTAGGAGGTTTTTTATGTTTGGAGATAGTTTCTTTAAAAGAGTAGAAAGCAAAACAAAAGTAGATAAAAATACCATCTTAAACCTAGCACAAAAATTACAAAATTCTGACATGAAAGATGAAAAAACATTAAGAGAAGTAGTAAAAGAAATCAGTAATTTAACAGGAAAAGAAGTAAGCAAAGAAAAAGAAGATAAAATTATTAATACCATTATCAATGATAACGTACCAAAAGATATCGATAAAATGTTTTAATAGAAAGAACTAAGTTTAGTTCTTTTTTACTATAAAACAACATAAGTTTTATTGAAGAAAGGAAAGAATTATGGAAAAATTAGAAATTATTAAAAATATTGCCGAAAGAACAGGTGGAGATATTTATTTAGGAGTAGTTGGAGCTGTTAGAACTGGGAAAAGTACATTTATTAAAAGAGTGGTAGAAACTCTAATTGTTCCTAATATTGAAGGCACCTATGAGAAAAAAAGAGCACTGGATGAAATCCCCCAATCTGCTCAAGGAAAAATGATCATGACAACAGAACCAAAATTTGTTCCAAATCAAGCTGCTAAAATTAAAATAGATGACTTTTCATGTAACATAAGATTAGTTGATTGTGTTGGTTACGTCATTGACAATGCAAAAGGTCTAGAAGATGAAAACGGTCCTAGAATGGTAAAAACACCATGGTATGATGAAGAAATTCCATTTATTGAGGCAGCTGAGGTGGGAACAGAAAAAGTAATCAAAGACCACTCAACAATTGGTATCGTGGTAACAACAGATGGTTCAATCGGTGAATTTAATAGAAGTGATTACCAAGATGCCGAAGAAAGAGTAATAACAGAACTTAAGAACATCAATAAACCATTTATTGTCTTATTAAATACAACACACCCTACCCTTCCTGAAACTGAACGTCTTGCAGAATCCATTAAAGAAAAACATAATGTCCCAGTAATTCCAATGAATATAGAAGCAATGACAGAAATAGATATGTATAAAATATTAAGAGAAGCTTTATATGAATTTCCAGTTTTAGAAATCAAAGTAAGTATGCCTGAATGGATTGCGATTTTAAACCACGATCATCCATTAAAGAAAAAATATATTGAAGCAATTAAGGAAAGTGTCATTGAAGTAGATAAATTAAGAGATATCGAAACAATAACCAATCATTTCTTAAATTGTGACGAAATAGAAAAATCTTATGTTTCAGATGTTGATCCAAAAACAGGAATTGTAACAATCACCTTAACAGCACCAAATGATTTATACGATAAAATTTTAAGTGACATTATTAATGTTGATGTCAAAAGCAAAGCTGACCTACTAGGAATTTTCCAAGAATTTAATACAGCCAAAAGAGAATATGACCAAATTAAATTTGCTTTAAAAATGGTTAAACAAACTGGATATGGTGTTGCTATTCCATCTTTAAATGACATGAAATTAGAAACACCTGAAATTATCAAACAGGGGCCTAGATATGGAGTAAAATTAAAAGCAGTCGCTCCATCTATTCATATGATTAAAGTAGATGTAGAATCAACATTTGAACCAATCATTGGTAGTGAAAATCAATCGAAAGAGTTAATTGAATACTTAATGAGAGACCACAAAAAAGATCCTACAACCATTTGGCAAAGTGAAATATTTGGAAGAAGTTTAGATAATATTGTTCAAGAAGGAATTCAATCTAAGATTAACATGATGCCAGATAATATTAGATTTAAACTTCAACAAACACTATCAAAAGTAGTAAATAAAGGATCAAACAACATGATAGCAATAGTAATTTAAGACTAGCAATAGTCTTTTTATTTTATAAAAATACATCTTTCAAAATCTATCTCATCATCTAACACCACATCCCCAAAATCAATCGCAGATAAAATATGATCTATATCGTTTAATTTAATATAGTAATAATTTTGATAAAACAATTTCTCATAATCACCTTCAATATAGAAAGAATCATCTAATTTTAAATACATCTCTTTATTAAAAATAACAATGATTCTAAAATTAATTTCATTTCCATCATAATTATCATCATCAATCTTTTTAACTTCCATAAAAACACCAACTTTATTTGGATAGATTTTTATTTTATAAAAGCCCTTTAACTTTACTCTAAAATTAGTTTTTATCTTTAGAAAAATATCTCTAACAACATCTTCTATACTTATTTTGTCATTCCAATTAATACCATCAAAATATTGATTATTTAAAAAGAGATTCATTCCCTCACTATTTTCTTCTATTTTCATATGATCACCTAAAATATCATATGAAAAAAGTCCTAAATGGTTTCATCCACTAGGACCTCAATTTTTTTAAGAGTATCATCCCTTCCTAACTTATTAGCACTAGAAAAGACAATAACATCATCTCCTACCACTAAATCAATCGTATCCATAATTTGCCTTAAACACTTTTCTTTCTTACTACCTCCAACTTTATCCGCCTTTGTAGCAATAATCGTAACAGGTAAATTATAATACTTTAAAAAGTTATACATCAAAACATCATCTTCAGTAGGCTTAATTCTAAAATCAACTAACATAAAAACCCTTTTTAACTGCGTCCTTTTTTGTAAATATTCCTCTATCATTAACCCAAACTTTTCTTGTACACTCTTACTTACACTAGCATACCCATATCCTGGAACATCAATTAAATAAAAATTTTTATTAACTAAATAAAAATTAAGAGTTTGTGTTTTTCCTGGACGAGCAGAAGTATAAGCCAAATTTTTTCTACCAAGTAAAGTATTAATAAAGCTACTTTTTCCTACATTACTTCTACCTACTAACAAGAATTCAGGAAGTCCACCCTCAGGATATTGACTTCTACGAGTAGCTAAAACCTCTAAATCAGCACTTTTAATTACCATATTTAATCTCCTAACTCATTTTCCTTAATATATTCTAAACAGGCTTGATCAAGATCCCGAATAATTAGATGAGCCTCTTCAAAAGTTTGAGTCTTCACACCACTTGCAAACTTATGCCCACCTCCATGATAATTTTCGGCAATCGTATTAATTTTTGGACCCCGTGAACGAATAGAAATTCTAATCTGCCCATTCTTAACATCTTCTGTAATCGTAACCCAAACAAGAATCTCCTCTATATGATTAAAGTGATTAACCATATTACCAGCAGCAGCACTATCTACCTTAAATTTATTTTGAATATCATCAGTAATATCAATATATCCAACACCATGATCAGTTACAATCATATTTTGAGAAATATAACCTTCAAGTTGAACTTCATTAAAAGGCCTTAAATACATATTCTGATAAACTTCTGTAATATCAAAAGGATATTGTTCTAAATAAATAGAAACAAGTCTAAAAGTTTTAGATGTACTATTAGAAAATAAGAAACGATTAGAATCGCTAACAAGCCCATAATATAACGTTTTAGCAATACTCTGATTACATTGTAACTTAGTGTGAAGAAGTAAATCCATAATAATCTGTGCTACACTAGAAGAATCATCCTCAATATATTCAAGATTGGCAAACCTTTCAATAAAAGGATGATGATCAATCTTAATAACATAACTAAAATCTGCTGGGTCAGCCAAGTCAATTCTTCTCTTATCAGGTGTATCAACAACAATAAGTAAGGCATTTTGATATTCTTCTAATTTATCAAGCTTTCCAATATAAGAAAAACGACTTGTTCCTGTTCCAATAGCAACTACTTTTTTATGAGGAAAAGTAAGTTTAATCGAATCTCTTAAAGCGATTTGACTTGCCATTGCATCAGGATCTACACCAATATGCCTAGCAATCACAATCGTATCATATTTTTTTATTACTTTATATATTTGTTTAAACATCTATATCATCCATTCTAATCACTAATTAGTCTTAACGTATCTTGAGCAATCATTAACTCCTCATCAGTTGGAACGACATATAACGAAACCGCTGAGGAATCAGCACTAATCTTTCCAAATTCACCATGAATATTGTTCTTTTCTAAATCCAATTTTACACCTAAGCAAGCCAAATTTTCGCAAACTTTCTGACGCACAGGAATGCTATTTTCCCCAACACCAGCAGTAAAACTAATTACGTCACATCCACCTAATTCGACATAATATTGTGCTATATAATTAGTAACCACTCGACAATACTTATTAAATGCTAAAAGACATTCCTCATCACCTTCATTAATCCCATCAATGATATCACGCATATCACTACTTTTTTCACTAATACCTAAAAGACCACTCTGTTTATTTAAAACGTCCAAGACCTCACCAACATTCATTCCCTCTTTTTCCATAACATAAGGAATAATAGAGGAGTCGATATCACCACTACGTGTCCCCATAATAATACCAGAAAGAGGAGTAAATCCCATCGTTGTATTGACACACTTACCATCTTTAATAGCAGAAATAGACCCACCATTACCTAAATGACAGCTAATAATTTTCAAATCATCTCTTCCAATTTTTTTAGTAAGCACATCCGTAATATATCGATGACTTGTCCCATGAAACCCATATTTGCGAACTCCATAATCCTTATACCAATCAGATGGTACAGCATATAAATAATTTTCCTTTTCTATACTTTGATGAAAGGCAGTATCAAAAACCCCAACCATTTTTACATTTGGTAAAACTTCACGAAAAGCTTGAATTCCAAGTACATTAGCAGGATTATGTAATGGTGCAAATTCCTTAAAAGAAAGTAAATCTTCAATCACTTCATCATTAATAATAACAGAATTACTATACTTATCTTTGCCATGAACCAATCGGTGTCCAACACCTTCAATCTCATCAAGAGATTGAATAATTTCCAAACTAATAAGCTTTTCAAGTAAAATTTGAACAGCATCAGTATGTGTATTCATTTCTACTTCTTGCTCTACTTTTTGTCCATTAAATTTAATAATACAATTACTATGTTCTATGCCAATTCTTTCGAATAAACCACTAGCAATCACCTCACTAGAATCCATATTAAATAGACTAAATTTTAAAGAACTACTTCCTGCATTAATAGACATTATTTTCATATATTTATCCCTCATTTCTTACAATCTATTACAGTATACTATATTTAATTACTTTTTCAAAGAAAAATATGAAAATCGTAAGAGAATCACTGTAGAGTTACAATAGATGTAATAGCAATTATATAGAAAAAAAGCAATAAGCTATATAAAATATTAATTGAAACAAAACCTATACGAAAGGACTTATTGCTTATAACTAGTATATCACAAACTCAAAGATATTTACCTCATGAATTAAATACAAAATACTATTCAGTTAGACTATATAGAAATGGATATTCTGTTTCCTTTGTTTGTAGAAGATACAAAATTTCTAAATCTTCTCTTATGAAATGGAATCGAAAGTTTAATGGTACTAAAGAATCTTTAATTGATAAACCTAAAATTATCCAAACTGATAATGGTTTCGAATTTACTCATCATTCAAATACAAAAAGAATTCATCCATTCGATACATTATGAAATGAGCTTAAGATTGAACACAAACTAATTAGAGCTCACACTCCTAGACACAATGGCAAGATTGAAAGAAATCACAGAAATGATCAAAATAGATTCTATAATCATTTAAAATTTTATTCATATGAAGATTTATGAATCCAAATGAAAGCATACTTAAAACGATCAAATAATATTCCAATACAAGTACTAGGTTGGATTTCTCTTATTGAAAAAAGGGATAAAATAAAGGAAGCTTATGCAAAAGTACCGCTTCCCAATTAATATTTTTTCGACTTATTTTGGTCTCACATCATTGACAACTAAACAATTATACACAATTTATCATTTTTAAATAATTGATATAAAAACATTTCTTTGATATACTAAATTATCGGAATAAACAAAGAAAAAGGAGTATTAGAATGATAGAAAAATATACCTTAAAAATGTTATGTGAAAAATATAAATTAGATTTTAAAAAAATCGTTAATAATAATATTTTAGAAGTTGGTGAATATAATGATATAGATCAAACATTAAATTATTTAATTAATAAACTATCTATTATTCCAAGGAATATAGAAAAATGCTCCAGTATTCTATATAAAAGTGTTAATAATATTTCAAAAAATGCAATTTTCTTAAAAAGTACAAAAATAGTTTTTAATAATATTGAATCATGTTTACATGTCCTATCTTCAGAACCAAATGAATTAATAGAAACTTATCAATATGTTAAAGATCATTATAGTGAAAATGTTATTAATAGAATACCAAGTATATTAGCGATTCACAAAAAAACAATTATAGAGGTCGAAAAATTAAATATACCATTTGTAAATAAAACAGAGAATCTTTCTATTGCTATTGGAATTGAATGGAAATTTACCAATTTAGATGAAATTCAAAAGATTATTCATAGTAAAGAATTTAAAGAACATCCTGAACTATTTACATCACAAACATTAGCACATGCTAAATTAGATGACATTCAAAAAATCATTCAAAGTGATGAATTTAAAGAACATCATGAACTGTTTACTTCAACAACATTAGCTGGTGTTAGTATAGATATATAGACACGAAATTTCGAACGATGTGATATAATATCA
>CANRVH010000014.1 GCA_947643225.1 uncultured Clostridia bacterium | reverse complement strand
TACACTTGGAGAACCAGTAATTTCATATGAAAAGAAAGATGATCAAGAGCATTTTGAGAATAGGCATTTCAAATGTACAACATGTGATTATGAAAAAGAAGAAAAAACTCCAATAAAACATAAACTTGTTAATTGGGAGGATAACAAAAGGGGCAAAGAAGATGGAGAGTGTAAGGATTGTGGACAAGTAGTAAGTAGAGATCATACACTTGGAGAACCAGTAATTTCATATGAAAAGAAAGATGATCAAGAGCATTTTAAGAATAGGCATTCCAAATGCACAACATGTGATTATGAAAAAGAAGAAAAAATTCCAATGAAACATGAACCTGTTAATTGGAATGATAACAAAAAAGGTGGAGAAGATGGAAAGTGTAAGGATTGTGGACAAGTAGTAAGTAGAGATCATACACCTGGAGAACCAGTAATTTCATATCAAAAGAAAGATGATCAAGAGCATTTTAAGAATAGGCATTTCAAATGTACAACATGTGATTATGAAAAAGAAGAAAAAATTCCAATGAAACATACATATAAGGACGATTATGATTCTATAAATAGTGATAAAAAAGAGTTGTTTCCATGTCAAGATGGATGTGGCTATACAAAATTGTCTGATCATGTTTCTCATCGTTATGTATATACTCATCGAGGTGAGCCTAAAGACTTTAATGAACAATATTGTGAGGTTCCATATGGTACATGTGAATGTGGTGATGAAAAAGAGTTAACTGAAAAGTTTGGTGAACTTGGTGTTCCGCATAGTGTTGATGCTGATGGAATTTGTGAAGAATGTGGTGAATATATTGGGTTACCAACGATAGCTAGTACTATTGAACAATTTGTTGACTTATGTCTTGATTATATGGAAAATTGCAATAGTCGAATAGTAGCTACAAAAACGTTTATTAAAATGAGATAAAAAGGGAGTGAAAGAAATGGAGGATAATCAAAGATGGTATCAAGATACGAGTAATTGGGTTACTATTGTTATCTGTATTATTTTGATACCAATTCTTATTATTAATGCTTCAATTATATATCAAGCTAATACAAATAAAGATAAAATTCCTAGTGTATTTGGATATAAGCCGTTTATTGTATTATCTGATTCAATGGATAATGCAATTAGAAAGGGTGACCTAATATTTGTAAAAAATATTGATCCTAGTAAACTTAATAAAAAGGATGTAATTGCATTTAGAGATGCCGAAGGAACTGTTACTACACATCGTATTATTGATATTGTGGATCAAGATAATGTTACTTATTTTGTTACTAAAGGTGATAATAATGATTCACAAGATCAAAATTTAGTTGAGTATAGTGATGTAGAGGGAGTGTATCAATATAGAATTCCCCATGTTGGTCATCTTTTTAATCAGTTAGCATCACCAACTATTATCATTATTATTGTACTTGGATTAACGATTATCTTTGGACTTGCCTTTTACGCTTCAACTAAAAGGCAAAGAGAAAAAGAACATAGGGAATTTTTAGAGTACAAAAGACAAAAAGAGTTAGCGGAAAAAGTTAAAAAGAAAAATAATTAAGTTGTATCATTCTAAATAGAATGTTACATATAGATTTAGGGAAATGCTTTTCCTAGCATAGTTTATTAATTATGCAGATAAAGAAAATATAAAAGGAGGTGAGATAATGAAAAAGACTAGAAATATATTTATCTTTGCTTTAGTTTTACTTTCAGTAGTTAGTATGGGTTCTGTTGCAGGAACTTATGCAAAATATACATCTAATTCGGCTTTTACTGATCAAGCTAGAGTTGCTAAATGGGATATTAAACTAAATAATGCTAAAATGACTCAAAACTTTGCTATTGATTTATTTAAAACAGTTAATAAAGATACTGATGGAAGTGATGAGACCGATGTAAAAGAGGGAACTGATGCAGATAAAATTATTGCACCAGGTACTCAAGGTGAATTTGCTTTTGATATTCAAAATGATTCTGAAGTAAATGCTAATGTTAAATTTGATTGGACTGGAAGTAATAATGATGCCAATATTCCAATTCAATTTAGAGTTACATATACTTTAGATAGTGCAACTCCTGTTTCTACTAACTGGGTTAATGATATTGCTGACGTTAAATTACCTGATGATTTATCTTTAGGAATGGGTAAAAATTGTAATATTAAAGTTGAATGGAAATGGGTTTATGAAGTTGATGATGCTGGTAATACAACTGATACAACTTTAGGTGAAGCTGGAACAGCAAAAGTTGTTGTAGCTGGAAAAGTTATTGCAACTCAAATTGATTAATTTCATAAAATGGAAGTTATTTAACTTCCAATTAAGTCTATGAATATTCATAGATTTAATTGGATATTAAATTCATATAGGAGGAATTATTATGGGTAAAGTTAATAAGACGAAAACGAATCATAATGAAAATAATGCAACTTTAAGACGAGTTATTATGATTATTGTAATTATTATCATCATATTACTTTTAATTACTAGTTGTTCCTCAATTTTTTTTGGTAAGATTGGCAATTTATTTGATGGTAATTCCAACTATGAAATTAATGAGAATAATCATACTTTAAAAAAAATATATGATCAAAATCTTAAATTTGTAAAAAAAGATGGTAACACTTTCTTAGATGAAGTGTATAAAATAGAATTTTCAGCAAATGGCTTTAATCACAAAAAAGTAAAATGTACAACTAGTGATAGTAAAATAGCTACTTGTATAGTTAGGGGGAATTATGTTGAAGTACATCCTAAGAAGAAAGGCAAGGTTACCATTTATATCACTGCTAAGGTTAATGGAAAGGAGTATATTGGTACACATCAGTTATTGATACAAAATCCGAAGAGACAAATTGTTTTGAGTAAAAAGTCAGGTACAATTAATCTTGTTAACAATTCTATTATTGAAGTACTTTATGTTTTGAATCACTTAACAGGAAAAGTAAATGTAGTTTCTAGTAATTCAAAAATAGCGACTGCTAGTGCTAAAAATGGCATATTAACTATAAAAGCTCACCAGATTGGTAAAGTTACTATTACTTTATTCGTTGAATATCGTAATAAAAAATATCAAGCAAGTTTTGAGTTAACTGTTATTAATAAAAAAAATAATCATGTTCAGAATAATACACAGGATCAGGGTGAGCAACCTAGTAAACCATCGGGAGATCATATTATTCAAGATAGTTATTATGCCCTTAAGAATTTGAAGGTAGATGGTTTTGAATTAACACCTAATTTTAATTCTTCACAATCTAGTTATAAGTTAACAGTAAAGTATAATACCTCAACAATTAAACTCATTCCTGAATTATCAAGTGATGCTACAATTCAATGTAGTATTCGTAATAAAAATGGTACCAATAATCATGTAGATATTAGTAATTTAAAACTGGCCGAAGGGGAGAATATTATCACAATAGTTGCTACTAATAAACTTGGTGAGAAAAAGGTATATGAGATAGTAGTTACTAAACCAAGTAGAAAAATTGTTGTTAATAAGGAAAATCAGATTATTTATCTGGAAGATAAAACAACTGATATTCTTTATCATATATTTGAGGATAAGGTAATTATTACAGATTATATGGTTGATGATGTTTCTGTTGAAATTCCGGGGTTTAATGGAACTGTTCAAGTCAATAAAGGTACAATTTCTCTTACTCCAGTTATAACGGATGTTGGTAAAAATTATGAGATTATTGTTAAATATCTTAATCAAACCGATAAAGTTTCTATTCAAGTTGATTCAAAAGTAAATGGATATTATGCTATTCCTACTGTTGATCACTATGATTTTAGTTATTATGATGGACAGATAGATCAAAGTATTATTTTAAATACTAATATTTTTACAGATGGTAAAATATCATATGAAAATACAGAAAAGGGAATAAAACTTTATCGTGATGGAGGCTATATTTTAATAGAGTCTTCTGATCCTAATATCTTGAAGGTTAAATTTGATCCAAATGATAATCAAAATCCTACTAGTTATATTTCTTTCCTAAATGAGTTAAAGGGCGATGGTAATGTAGTTCTTAAAATATCTGGTAATGTATATGGAAAAGATATTGATTCTACAACAATTAATGTTAGTATAAAATCTAAATACAATATTGTTATTGATGCAGTAGATGGGTTCTTCAATTCTTTTGTTACCAAATATGAAGAATTAAGAGATGCACAAGATGTGATTAATTTAAAAGATTATTCTGCTTATAAAGTAGATAAAAGTGGTAATTGTATGTATTATGAACTTGATAGTTGGAATACTTCTATAGATGGTAGTGGAGTTCGATATAATTTAGATGATTCAATAGTTGTAGATCGCGATTTAACGTTGTATGCGATTTATAAGGAAAGTAGCAAGTATATCGATTTAAAAGAAGACCATATTATGTATTTAACGGAAGTTGATTTGTTTCATAATGATGAGTACTATGTAAAGTATAATCGAGATAAAATTATTTATCCTGGTGCTCATGGTGCTCATACAGCATATATTAAGAATAATACAGCTAGTACAATTACTATTGATCAAATTAATGTAGAAGAAGATACAATTTGTGTAGATAATGGATGTTTAAATATGGGATATATTATTAAATATACTAAAAGAGATGATGATACCTGGAAGTATTACTATGGAAAAAATAATTCTTATTCTATTTTGAATCAGGATGATCAAGTAAATCATGATCATACTGTGGGATATAAAAACTCCATTACATTACCTAATAAACGATCATTAAGTAAAGACTCCATTGTTCTTAAATCTGGTGATGATGTTGCTATTGCGATATTGTGGCAGTGGGTAGATTTAGATAGTATTTTAGATACGAAAATAGGAAGTATTAATCAGGATCAAAACTATACTATTACCGTAAGTTTTGAATATAGTAAAACTGATCAGTATTGTAAAATTAAATAGTGAATAAAAAGAGGTGCTGTGATGAGGAAGGTAAAGATATTTTTACAAATTATAATCTGGATATTCTTAATCACAATTATATCTTATAATTTTTATACTTATGTTTGTCTTAACTTATTAAATAAAGAAGTTGTTAGCATTAATGGTTATACAATTTTAGAAGTAGTAAGTGGATCTATGGAACCAACTTTTAATGTAGGTGATTTAATTGTTATTGATCTAAAAAAGAGAAATTATAAGGAAAATGATATAGTTACTTTTAGGGATGAAAATGCATCATATGTTACTCATAGAATAGAAAAAATAACTGATAAGGGTATGATTACTAAGGGTGATGCTAATAGTAGTATTGATGAGGGATATATAAAAAAACATGATATTGTAGGTGTTTACGTTACTAAGATTAGTAAAATGGGTTATATGATTAAATCAATTAAGAATCCAGTAACATTGATATTTGTATTTATAATAGGTGTTATTTTATGTATTGTAACTAGTATGGATAAAGATGGGATTCCTCTTGATATAAGTGATGAAGAAAAGCGATATTTTCATAAGAAGAATCAACAGAAATTGAAGAAAAATATAAAGGATAGAAAATAAGTAAGAGAAGGTGAGTAATGTGAAGGATTTATTTCATAGTAGACTTTTTAAAAAACGCTTAATAAAATGGGTGTTTATGTATTGTAGTGTTATGGTTTTATTAACTATGGTGGTGACTTATTCACGTTACATGACTTCTCATGCAGTTGGAGATTCTGTTAGAAGTGCAAAGTTTAAAATAGATATTCAAAATGTTTCATGTAGTGATATGAATCAGGCTATTCAAAGCGATATGAGTTGTTTTGATGCTAAAAAGGACTATACTAATGAAGAAGGTTTAAGACCAAAGCCTAAAGTTACTTTTTATTTCAAAATTAACACTTCAGAGTTAGAAGTTAGTTCCAAGATTGTCACTTTTATTCAATTGAACGATGAACAGGAAGTTTTTAGTAATTATCAATTATATGATGTTACGAAAATTGATAGTCCGATTAATGTTCAAGTTAATCATGATGAGTTTCCTACATTGAAATTTATTCAAGATGTGAAAATTTCTGATCCTGTTAGAGAGCATGTCTATATGTTAGTTATGGATTATGATTATGATAAGGCAGGATATGAAAATGATTATATAAAGGAGAATTTGATTTCTATTGGATATTCAGCTGCTCAAATAGATTAATGAATTCATTATGATATTAAAGGAGGTGAATAGATGATTCGGAAGAAGAGTGTACCAGTTATAACCTACTTTATATTATTAATATGTGCGATATCTTCATTATATATTAAGCCATCTTCAGCTAAATATGTTACTTCTAAAAAAGATTTATTTAGTTATCATGTTAAATATAAGAAGATGTCTGGAAATGTTGAAGGACATAGATTGGAAAGAGAAGATGGAGCAACTAAGGATATATTTAAATATGTATTATCTTTTAAGAGACTCGGCAATAGAATGTTAGATGATGAAGAAAAAGATACTTATATTGTTAATGTTAATTTTTGCAGAGTAGATAGTATTTATGCCGATGGTAAACTTTTACCTAAGGATAGTGAAGATGATCATGAAATAAAATTTTTGCATCAAAAAGATCAAGATGTTGATTTCCATCTTAGTTGTAATGTAAGTGACATTCAAGATGGTGATTATTTATCTATTACAGCAGATGTATATGAGTATTTTGGAGATGATTTATCACACCAATATAAATTTGGTACACATAATTATAGAGAAAATTTAGAAGATTATTATAATAGAGTTAAGATTCCAGATGGTATTGATGAGAATGATTCTAGAAAATTTTCTATCAATGCTACTGATGAGAATAAATATGATCGGTTTATTAGTTGGCTGAAGGAAGCTGATAAAGAAAATTATTTAGATATTGAGGCAATAGAACCTTATATTAGAACTAAATTTTCTGGTAATGATATTATAGATAGTGATATTGCTATTTTAAATACGATTGATGGTTTAAGCGCTGAAATTATTGATGGTGTTTATCAATTTACTATCGATGATTATTTTTATTGTTATGCTAATACCTATTATGATTCAATTGATTCTTCAAAGGATAGAGAGTTTTATTTTAGTAAAAGTGCTAATACTTTAAATGTAGATGATTTATTCTTTCAATACTTAGATCAGTATTTATATGCGAAAGATAGTCCTGAATATATAGAGTTATATAATTTTATTAAGAATAGTGAGGCTAAATATGCTGAGGATAATATTATTGATTTGATTCAGAATCATAGCAATGAAGAATATAATTTAAGATTATTGAAATATAATTCTTATAAAAATAGTATAACTGGACTGGTTGGGTTATATGATGCTCTTGTTAAACAACAACCTATTAATGGAGAACCAGTTGATGTATCATCAAGAAATGTTGGGGCAAGAATTAGAGCTTCAATAAGAGGAATTATTGTATCTCAAACATTAAGAGATGCTATATTTCCAGATTTAACTGTTATTCCTGATTTTATTTTACAGGCTGTAGATAGAAGTACAAATGATACGATGTTTGATTCTTATTCATATTTTAGTGATGGAAATGAAAATGTATTAATTCATCTTTATGCTGATGATGAGGCATCGATTAAAGTTACGATAACTTATATTTTGGATAATCAAATAACATTAGATTATAGTCATACAAAACAAGAGAATAAATCTGTATATAGTAGTTCAGATGTTCAAACTATACGTAATCAGTTCCCAGATGGATTAGATATTAATATTGTAAATGCGAGCTAATTTGATTCATAATTTTTAAAATTAGTCATAAAATTTATTGGGTGATTTATGATGAGGATTAATCGTATTTATTATCAGGAAGAGGGGAAAACCTTTCAAGAAATTATTGAACAATGTTTAATATTTTATTATCATGAAAAATTAAAAAAATAGAAATTTAGAATTTATTGCTATTTTAAGAATGGAGGTAATTGTAATACTTAGTGATTTATATAAGGTAGGTATTTATTTAAGATTATCTCGAGAAGATGACCTTAAGGGGGAAAGTGGCAGTATTTCTAATCAAAGAGAAATTATTAATCAGTATATTAAAGACAATCATTTGTTATTTGTTAGTGAATATATAGATGATGGTGTTAGTGGTACAGAATTTGATCGAGAAGGATGGAATCGGTTAATTTCTGATATCGAAGCAAAACGTATTAATATGGTTATTACTAAGGATTTATCAAGGTTTGGAAGAAATGAAGGACAACAGTTAAGATATTTAGATTATTTTTATGAGAATGCTATTCGATATGTTGCTATTCTCGATCATGTAGATACTTTTGATGAATCTAATACGTCGAATGAGATGATTCCAATACAATGTTTCTTTAATGAAAAACATGTAAGAGATACATCAAAAAAAATGAAAGCTAGTGTCTTTCATAAGAGAAGTCAAGGCTGTTTTTTGGGTAAAACTGCACCATATGGTTATAAAAAGGATCCGAATAATAAGTATAAGTTAGTAATTGATCAAGAAGCAGCCCTTGTTGTGAAAAAAATATTTGATTTATTTGTTGATGGTAAAGCAATATCTGAAATTTCTAGGATATTAACTGATAAAAAAATTCCTATTCCTAGTGAATATAAAAGTTTAACAGTAGGAATGAAATCTACTGCTTATGGTATATGGAATAATCGAACAATCAGTGATATTTTGCAACTTCCTACCTATGTTGGAGATTTAACACAAGGGAGGTTTCGCAAACCTAGTTATAAATCAAAAAAGAGAATAAGACAAAAAAAAGAAGATTGGATTATTTGTAAAGACCAATGTCCTGCTATAATTGACCGAGAAGTATTTGATTTAGTTCAAAATATTTATCAAAGAAATAAAAATCAAGGAAAACATACTCAAAATATATTATTAAAGGGTTTAGTATATTGTAAAGAGTGTGGACATACTATTGGTTTTCGATTACAGAAGGTAAGTACTAAGAAAAAGGGAGAAGTTATAAGATGTTATGGCAATTGTAACTATTGGTCAAAGTATAAAAAATATAATGTATGTACTCCACATAATACAAAATATTTTGATTTAGAGGATTTAGTATTAAGCGAGATTAGAAAAATATGTGAGAGTAACTTACATCCTAATTATTTGAAAGATGTATTGCAAAGTAGAGATAAATCAAAAAAAATTTTGAATGATTTGGAAAGTCAGTTAAGAAAGTTAGAAATGGAAGTTAAACTTTGTAAGAAGAAAAAAGAAGATTTATATTATGACAAACTAGAAGGTATTATTGATTTAGATTTGTATATTAGAATGAAAAATAGAATAGCGGAAGAAGTAACTATTAAACAAAGTGAAATACAAGAAATAAGTCAGAGGTTATATCATATAAAAAATGAAGTAACTGTATGTAATGAGAGGTATGATCATTTTATTAAGGAATATTTATCGATGGAAAGGCCAAATATACAGTTATTATCTAGTATTATAGATAAAATCGTTATAGATGAAAATAGGAATATTGATATATATTATAAATTTAAACCATTGGAGAATGGTTATTAAAAGTACAAAAAAAATTAGACTTTTGATTGTCTAGGTAGTTACTCCGTCATTAAATAAAAGTTTTAAATTCCAAAGTGATTGGCCTTATAGTAATTCTCAGATTTATTTATTACAGTCTATTCTTAGTGATATAAAATCTGATGATAAAAAAACATTTAAAGTTAATGATCATACTTATGTTTTTTCTACTGAAGTGAATTATCCAAATAATAGAAAATTAGTAAAACAGGATATTATATTAGATAAGAAGTTAAATTTAGAAAAAGTAAAAGTTTATAATGAAGATAGTGTAGCAATGATGACAATGAAGTTTGAAAAAATTGATTTTAGTCCAACTTTTAAAAAGAATTATTTTGATTTAAACACAGTGGTTAAAAGTGCTAAGACTACAGATAATAGTAAATCCGTTAGTATGATTGAAGATGTAATTTATCCTCTTTCATTACCTAGTGGAACAAAACTAGTTAGTGAGGAGAAGGTAAAGAAGGATACTGGAGAGAGAGTAATCATGACCTTTGAAGGTGAAAAGCCTTTCCTATTAGTTGAAGAAACGGCTAATGTCTATGGTGAAATGACAGTTATTCCTACTAATGGTGAACCATATTTATTACAAGATAATTATGGAATACTTGCTAATAATTCTTTAAGTTGGTCTAGTTGTGGAATTGATTATTATTTAGTTAGTGATGTATTAAATCAGGATGAACTCGTTGATGTTGCACAATCTATTAATGTATTACCTACAATGAAATAACTTTACTTTTTCTTTTGTATTATGGTATACTTTAATTGGTGATGCATAATGGCAAAAAAGAAAAAAACAAAGAATAATGTGTCAAGAGTAAATTCAAAATCTGAAAGTAAAAAAATAGAAAAACAATTTTCAGAGGATGTTAGTTTTGGTAGTGCGATTCAATTAATTATTGTTGTTTTTGTTATCTTATTGGTATTTTATTTGTTAACTGTGGTTATACTAAGTAAGAAAGATTCTTCAATAGTTTCTAATCATGCTAGTATTCAATATACTAAAATATTAGCAGGAGAGAGTTTTAATCAAAAAGAGAAAGATTATTATGTATTCTATTATAGTATGAATGATGATTCTGCTACTAATTATGCTGATTTAATTAGTAACTACCGTGATAAGGAAGATCATTTACCAATTTATACTGTTGATTTAAATGAGGGACTTAATAAAAGATATCTTTCTGATACTGAAAATAAGGTGGCAGAAAAGGCTAGTCAGTTAAAACTTAAGGGTACTACATTAATTCATTTTAAGGATCATAAAATAAATGAATATATAACATCTTCTTTTGAAAATTATTTAGATATTGATGTAGAGTAGTTCTCTACTTTTTGCCTCAATAGCTCAGCTGGTTAGAGCACTTGACTGTTAATCAAGGGGTCCTAGGTTCAAGTCCTAGTTGAGGCGCCATTTTGAATTTAATCGCATTTTGTTTTGCGATTTTTGTTTTGTATAGAGGTGATTTTATGAAAAAGTTTAAAGATAAACTTGGTGAAGAGGGTTCTAAGCCTAAAAAAACTATCACTTTTAATTTAATAGAAGTTATAATTATGATTATGATTTCCATTTTGTTTGGTGGTATTATGGGAAGTTTTATTGTTTTAAGCAAGGGAAATACTACTGATGAATTTTTAGAAGAGTTTTATGCTACTTATGATGATATTACTCATGATTATTATAAAAAATTAGATAAAAAAGAATTAGTTGATGCAGCAATAGAAGGAATGGTTAATTATCTGGATGATCCTTACTCTACTTTTATGAATAAAAAGGAAACAGAGGTTTTTAATCAAACTGTAGATGGAGAGTATAAAGGAATTGGTGTTACGATTGGTATAGTTGATGGTAAGACAACAATCCTTGCAATGTTTGACTCTTCTCCTGCCAAGAAGGCGGGTATTAAGATAGGAGATGTTTTAATTAAGGTTAATGGTCAATCTGTGGAGAGAAAGTCTACTGATAAAATAGTGGAATTGATTAAAAAGCAAAAAAAGGTAAAATTAACTGTATTGCGTGATGAGAAGGAGCATACTTTTGATGTATCTTTAGATGATGTTGTTATTCCCTCTGTTAGTAGTGAAGTTATAGAAAAAAATCAAAAAAAAGTGGGTAAAATATCTGTTAGTGTTTTTGCGGCTAATACTTATTCTCAGTTTGATAAAGAGTTAACTAAACTTGAGAAGGAGAAAATTGATTCTTTAGTGATCGATGTTCGTGATAATCCAGGTGGGCATTTAACTCAAGTAAGCAAGGTATTGTCTTTATTTTTAGGTAAAGATAAAGTAATTTATCAAATTAAGTCTAATAAGAAAAAAACAAAGTATTATGCTGAAAGTTCTCTTAAAAGAGATTATAAAGTTGCTGTTTTAATTAATAAAAGTAGTGCTTCTGCATCAGAAATTTTAGCTGGAGCGATGAAAGAATCTTATGGGGCGACGATAGTAGGTGTTACATCTTATGGTAAAGGTACTGTACAAAAAGAGTATTCCTTGTCAACAGGAAGTAGTATTAAATATACAACAGAGGAGTGGTTAACTCCTAAAGGCAATAGCATTAATAAGAGGGGAATTAAACCAGATGTTGAAGTAGAATTAAGTGATGAATATAAGGCAGATCCTAAGAGTGAAAATGATAATCAATTACAGACTGCACTTGATATTTTAACAAAGTAGATATTTTTGATAAGAAAAAAGTTATGGTTCAATGTTGACATAACTTTTTAAATTTGTTTGGCTTTTTTATAAATATTTTAGTCTTTTCGACTTTTTTTTGGGGAAATGTTATATTTTTAATAGTATTAATTGGTAGTTCTATGGTTTTACTATCTTTTTTATTATTACTTGGACTATGTGTTTTGTTAATTGAATTATTTTCTATATTATTAACTAATAAAAATGTTGTATTTAAGTATATTTCTTTTATACTCCTCTATAATTATGGTTATATTAATATTAAAGAATTATTGTATAACGACTTGTCTACTTTTTGTTAATCAAAATATGATTCTTGAAATGTATTTTCTTATTTTTCTAGATAACTTTCTATAATTAATTGTTTATCTTCATTTTCACTACATGTTGTAAGTATTAATTCATTTTGGTATTTTTTATTTACTTTAATATAGCCAGATTTTTTTTGTTCATAAATCCTACTTATTTTATATTGATATTGATCACTTTTACTAATTAATGTAATTTTATCACTTTTTTTAAGTTTATATAAATTTTTAAAGTAAGCATATTCTCCTATGCCAGAGTGAGCTGCTAAGAAAATTATACTATTATTTTTTGATAAAATAGATTCCTTTAAAATAGTGATATTTTTTTCAATATTATTTTTTTTACTATTTATATTATAAATTGGTTTATTTAATAAATTGATTTTTTCGATGCTTATCGTTCCTAATAATTCTTTACTATTTTCTTTATTTATATCTTCTATTAGTGAAGGTTTTTTAAATTTAACGTTTGTATTGATGTCTTTTGCTATTATACTTGTTTTTTCTTCGTTTATATTCAATAATGTGCTACACAAAATCACTAATAATAGTTTAATTAACATATTTTTTTCTTAAATATAATCCTGATGGAAATATTGCTATCATAATTAATAGTAAATTAATTGAAGAACTTTCTTTTATTCTTGTATCAGGAACATCTATTTTATAATCATAAAGTTGATAATAGTATTCATTATTTTCTTCATTTACATCAATAATAAAATCTTCTACCATTTTATAACCATGGTTTGTATTTCTTTGTTTTACTGTATATTTTCCATAAGGTAATATGATCTTGGCATTTCCGTTTTCATCTGTTGTGATCGTGTCTATTAGTTCATTTTTAGAATTATAGATATCAAAACTGATATTTTTTTCGGAAGTAGTATTCGATAGTTCTCCAAATTCTTTGTGAATTGTAATTTCTTTTTCAAATACTTTATTTTTTAATGTTAAATTTATATTGGTAGTATCTTTATTTATTTCAAAGTAAAATTTTTCTTTGTTTAGAGTATATCCTGTTCCAGCCTTTTTTTCTTGTAAGTAATATTTTCCATAACTTAGGTTTTCTATTATCGTTTTATTATCTTTATTAATTTCTACTTCTTTAATTAACTCGTTTTTTTCATTATATAGATTATAGATCGCTCCTATTAAACTGGCATCTCCTTGTGGAATAGTGGAGTTATTATCTTCATCTATTTTGGTTAAAGTAATTTTATTTGTTGTACCTGTAACATTTATTTGTAGAATTTTTTCACCTATATTACCTTTAATCATTAAATTTTGACTTTCTCCATTATAGAAAAAAGTAGCCGCAGTTGTTTCATTTGTTAATTTTCTTTTAATTACAAAATTTTGTTTTCCTTCTTTTATATTCTTTATAATTAGTTGATTATTTTCTATTTTTACGTTTTCTGGTTGGTTTTCAATATAGTAATTATTTAGTACTTGATTTGTATCGGTTAATGTTATTGTGCTTCCTACAACACTATTGCTAACAAATCTTATATTTGGTACTGTCTCGTAGTTTCTGATTAAATTGTTGATTTCATTCATTTCTGCTTTATAAGCATCAATTTTTGGGCCATTTAAGTAACTGGTAAAATAAAATTCTTTTGTTGGTTCAGCTGCTTGCCAAATCATTAATTGTGTTATAGCATACCATTTTGGATCTGTGTGATTATTATAACCATATCCGTAGTGTGCTAATAATGTTATTCTTTGCCATGTACTGTTACTTAAATTAGTTGCATAGTTGTATTCTTGATAGTTTTTACTTTCATCAAAAAAGGCAAAAGGCTCTAGACAATAAGCTTCTTTGTTGTCTGAAGTTCTTCTAAAAAACCTGGCTTTTTGATAGTGAGTATTTGCTCCATCTATACTCTTAGTGAAGATTCCATCAATTTTTTCTGCTTCATAAAAATTTGCTTGAGCGTTTACATCTTGGCATTTAATACCTATACATAAAATTGTCATTAAGAAAATTAATATTTTTTTCATAAAATTCCTCCTTTTTCTTTGACGTTTTTTAGAATAGATGATTAAATGTATAAATGCAAATAGTCAAATTGTCAATTTCGTGCTAAAATGGATAGTAAATAGGTATAATTATAACGGAGGATTTTTATTTTTTTAGTTCAATCTATTTTGAAAGAGGTGAATTTATGGAAGATATAGAAATTGCAAGAAATGTTTTACCAGACGATATTAAGAATATTGCAGATAAAGTGGGAATAGATGAGGATCACTTGATTTTATATGGGAATGATAAGGCAAAAGTTAAAGAAATTCATGCTGAGAGAAAGGGTAAACTAGTTTTAGTTACTGCAATTAATCCTACACCATATGGTGAAGGAAAAACAACAGTTAGTATTGGACTTTGTGATGCTTTAAGAAAACTTGATCAAAATGCAATATTGGCATTAAGGGAGCCTTCAATGGGACCTGTTTTTGGCGTTAAAGGTGGAGCTACTGGTGGAGGATATAGTCAGATTATTCCTATGGAAGATATTAATTTACATTTTACAGGTGATTTTGCTGCAATAGAAAGTGCTAATAATTTACTTTGTGCTGCAATTGATAATCATATTATAAAAGGAAACCAGCTTGGATTTAATCGAATTACTTTTAATCGTTGTTTAGATGTAAATGATCGTAGCTTGAGAGAGGTTACGACACTTGTTAGTAGAACAAGTTTTGATATTACTGCTGCTAGTGAAATTATGGCCCTATTTTGTTTGGCTCGTGACCTTTCCGATTTAAAAGAAAAACTTGGCGATATTATTGTAGGTTATAAAGAGGATGGCAAAGAGATATTTGCGAAAGATTTAAAGATTGAAGGGGCTATGACTGTTTTATTAAAAGATGCATTTAGACCTAATTTAGTTCAGACTTTGGAGCATACACCTGCGATTGTTCATGGTGGTCCTTTTGCTAATATAGCTCATGGTTGTAATTCTATTGTCGCTACTGACCTTGCTTTAAGAGTTGCTGATATTGTTGTTACAGAGGCTGGTTTTGGGTCTGACCTTGGTGCTGAGAAGTTTTTTGATATTAAATGTAGAAAGGCTAATTTTAAACCAGATTGTGTTGTTTTAATTGCTACAATTAAGGCCTTAAAATATAATGCATATGTTTCTAAAGAGTTTATTTTAGAGGAAGATGTTAATAAAGTAAAAGAGGGTCTTGTTAATTTGAAAATTCATATTGAAAATATGAAAAAGTATAATTCAAATTTGATTATTTGTTTAAATAGGTATGATACAGATACAGATTTAGAGGTAGATGTGGTAAGAAAATTTTGTTATTCTCTAGGTATTGATTTCGAAGAGAGTTCAGCATATTTTGATGGTAGTCGAGGGGCGATTAAATTAGCTCAAACTGTATTAAATAGTTTAGAAAGGGATAATCAGTTTCAATTTTTATATGAATTAGGAGATTCTATTTTTGATAAGATTGATATTATAAGTCGAGAAATTTATCGTGCAAACGATGTTGATTATAGTGATTCTGCAAAGAAAAAAATAGAACAATTACAAAATAGTGGTTATGGTAATTTACCTGTTTGTGTGGCTAAAACACAATATTCTATTTCAGATAATAGTAAATTATTGGGATCTCCGCTTGATCATATTATCCATGTTCGAGATGTAAAATTATATAATGGAGCAGGTTTTATTACTATTTTGACTGGTAATATTATGACGATGCCAGGTCTTCCTAAATTGCCTAATTATGAGAAAATTGATTATGTTAATAATAGGATTATTGGATTGTCATAAAATATAGGGCGAGTATCTACAAAAAATTAAATCAAAAACTTGAATAAAACCACCTTATATGGTATGATGAGTATGTCAAGGAAACTTGCATAAACTAAAAAAGGGAATACCTAGTTTTGAAGAGTTAGGTACTATCCCATAGTTATATGATTTAGTACCGACTTAAACAGTTGGTACTATTTTTACTAGTATGATAATAATCACAATAATAAGGAGTATTATGATCGTACAAAGATATTTCTCTGACTTTCTCATAATTTCACCCCCTTTCGCTTTTAAAAAGTAAAGGGGAATAGTACCTAAACTAACTAAGTCATTATACTATTTTTCAGTTTATAAGTAAATGATTCTACCCTTATTTGCAAAGAAAAAATAAGGGTACAACACTTGGAATTATAACATTTTTTAATAAGAAAAATATTTATAAAAATAATAACCTTAGTCAATAATAAACCGATTTTCATTTTTTGGAATAGTGGATAAAAATGAAAATCGGTACTTTTTGTTTCTTGTAATAAACCAACTGTTTTATAAAAGAATAGTTATTTACAATTAAAAAGCATCGATAATGTTAGTGGAGAAAATAGTTTCTTTTTTCTTTTATTATTACTAATAATAGTAATTAAATATATTCTTATTTTCAAAATAAAGACAAATAAACAGTGTATTGTTCATTTGTCAATAGATAAATCAACTATTTGAATTTTTTATGGAAAATTAATTTCACTACTAGCAAAATAGTATTGATTAGTAGTTTTATTCAGTTTATAAGTATGGGTAATAGTAGAAGTCTCACTATAATTATCTACGTTAATAGTTTCATTATAAACAGTATCTTCACTATAACTTAAAGTGTCAATTAAATTTTTGTGATCTTTATCAGAGTATACTTTATAAATAATATTGTTATCATTAAAATCAGCCTCTAAATAAATAGCCTTTTCTTTTACAGTAATCGTATCATTACTTTTCTGTGCTGAAATTATCCTTCTTGTTATTAATTTAGCAGAAGGTCCTGTACTTCCACCACAACCATTGTTCATATTAATATAGTAAGTATTTGAGTTTAAATCATAACTAGATATTTCTCCACCACATGTATTAACCATGCCTATTGCCTCATATACTTCTTTTTTTAAATTGAAAAAATTACCTATAGCAAGTTCATAATTAAAATTGATATCATCACCAAATATATTTTTTAAAGATTTTGATAAAACATCAGCTTTTACATTATATGTAATAACATTTGTCGGAGCTCCATTATCTACCCTAGTAAAATCACTTGATTTTATATCAGAATTATAAAAACCTATAGTTGTTTTTTCAGAATCCAAAAAGTCATAATAACCGTTAGTTCTATTGTTCATGTAGGTATAATCTTCTAACTTATTGTATAAATTAATAAAATCATTACTATTTAAGTCAATATCTTTAAAGTCTTCATTGTCACTATTTTTTCTTTTCGTTGTATTTTTATCTAGTACCTCATTCATAGAACTAGAAAAAATAATTTTCTTATCATAGGCGATATAGACTCCCATTCCTATAATTATAATAAATAGAACAACAACTAGAACAATTAATATTTTATTACTTTTATTAATTTCATTTTTTTCCATCATAATTTCCTCCTAACATAAATACTACCATATTTATATCTTAAATAAAATAATATCTTTTAATATAATTAAGGTTTACAAGGAATTTATATTTTGAAAATAAGAATATGTTTAATTACTATTATTAGTAATAATAAAAGAAAAAGCATCTATTTTCTCCACTAACATTATCGATCCTTTTTAATTGTAAGTAACTATACTTTTATAAAAAAATCGGTTTATTCTTAACTAAGATTATTATTTTTATCGGTTTATTTTTTTGTAGATATGCTCACCAAACTTTGAAATCCTTTAGATATAAGAGAGGTAATATTAGATAATAGTAGTCTGTTTATCTTTTTTATATTTCTCGTTTTGTTTACTAATAACAAATACTTTGTTAAATATCAATTTTATTTAATTATTATTTTTTTCAAAGGTTAATTAAAAAATTATTAGTTACCTATAGAATTGATCATATTAATGAATTGTCATGAATAGATTTTAACAAAGGAGAAATAATTCATGTGTACAGCAATTTCACTTGTTTCTAAACAAAATGAAGTGTTTTTTGGTAGGACGATGGACTTTAATTATGAACTTGATTTAGAGGCATATATTATCCCTAGAAATTATAGATATAGTGGGAAGTATTTAAAAAATGCTTATTATACTAAATATTCATTTATATGTACTGGGCAACCGACAGGAAGACTTCTTGCTGCTGATGGTATGAATGAAAAAGGTTTAGGTGTAGCAGCACTTTATTTTCCAGGATATGCTTATTTTCAAAATAAACCAACATCTAATAAATTATCTGTTACTAGTGTAGAGTTAGTTAATTATTTATTAAGTAATTGCCAAGATGTAATGGAAATTATGTCATTGGCTTCAGTACTTGAAATTATAGGAGTGCCTGATCCAGTAACTAATCAAGTTACACCGCTTCATTGGATAGCATCTGATAAGTCAGGAAGAAGTATTGTAATAGAAAGTACAAAACATGGTTTGACTATTTTACCAAATCCAGTAGGTGTACTAGCTAATAGTCCTGATTTTAATTGGCATTATACTAATTTACGTAATTATATGATGTTAAGTCCAGAATCACCAGATCTAAAAGAATGGGGAGATTTAACCTTAACAGCACTAAGCAAGGGAACAGGTTCTTATGGACTTCCAGGAGATTTTACTTCTCCTTCTAGATTTGTTCGTATTACTTTTGCTAAAAAATTTATGGAGTTTCCAGAAACAAGAGAAGAGACAATACTTTCATGTTTTCATATTATGAAGTTAGTAACTATTCCTAAAGGAATAGTAATAGCAAATAATAATAATCCAGAGTATACTCAATATACTAATTTTATGAATTTAAATACAGGAAACTATTATTTTACCAGTTATTATAATAATGAAATCAAATGCGCCAATATTAAGGATAATCAAACAAATGAGGTACTTTTTTTAGGTAAAATAAAAAGTTATACTAAACCAAAACATGTATAAAATGGCAGGTTTACTAATTAATATTTAATCTTATTTTTTTAGTTCAGACATTGTAAATACTGTTTTTATTAGTGATCTTATGGTTGTTGAGTGTTATTATCATTTGATTGTTCAGGTGGATTTGTTGGTTCTGTTGGTTCAGGCTTTTTTTCTTCTTCCTCTTTTTTCTCAGGAGTAATAATTTGTGGTTGAGATTCATATATTATAATATTTCCAGTATAGATTTTATCTTTATAAGTAACAGTATATTGATATGTTCCCGCCATATTTGTATTAACTTTACTTAAATTGATTACAACTTTATTTTTTGCTTCTTCTGGAATAGATTCTACTACATAATCATTTAGGTTTTGAGGTAGTTTTGATCCTAATTCAAGACTTATTTCTTTTAATGTCATGTTGTTGATAATTGGTAATTCTTTTTCTTTTACTGTTACTGTTCCGTTATATTTTTTATCTTTATAACTAATTGTATAGTTATAATTTCCTGCTTGGGTAACATTGACTAATGAAGTATCTAATTTGAATTTCTTTAAAACTTTAGGTTCTATATCATCTAAATTTTCAATATAATCATTTATGTTTACACTGATTGGTTCATTAACTTCAACCGTTATTTCCTTTAAGGTAGGAATATTTGATTTTTTCTTCGGTACCTGTTTTTCTACTATTTTAATTTTCACTTTGTTCTTTGGCTTTATATTCAGTTTATTTAAAACAGCACCACTTGTAATAGATAGTAGTCCAGAAATGGATAAAGATATTATCATTATATTTATTCCGATTTTGTTTTTATTTATATTTTTAATTTTTTTTAATATCATAATATGTCACCTATCTTTATAAGCATTATAATATATAATTAGTTTTTTCACAACAAAATTACTAGATTTATGTTGAATTAAATGTCAAATTAACATATAATTTAATAAAGGAAGTGATTATGTGGCAGTTTGTTGGTTAACAGTTTTTATTGTTCTACTTTTTTTAGAACTTTGTACTGTTAATTTGGTTTCTATTTGGTTTGCAATAGGATCTTTTGCCAGCTTTTTCGTATCATTTTTTACAGATAATATGATTTTGCAAATGATTGTGTTCATTGTGGTTAGTGTAGTTACCTTACTTGTTACTAAACCATTTGTAAAAAAAGTTAAGGCCAATAAGACAATGACTAATCTTGACCGTGTTATTGGAATGGAAGCGGTTGTTACTGAAGATATTTCTAAATTTCATGTTGGAGAGGTTAAGGTTGATGGTAAAAAATGGAGTGCAAAGAGCGACGATGAACTTACAAAAGGTGAAGTTGTTTTAGTAGAGAAAATAGATGGTGTCAAATTAATTGTAAAAAAGAAGGAGGATTAATATGTTAGTTATTGCAATTATTTTAATTATTATATTTATTATTGCTAGTGGTGTTAAGATTGTTTCACAATCTAAGGCAATGGTTGTTGAACGTCTTGGTGCATATGACAGAACAATGACAACAGGAGTTAATTATCGTTTTCCTATAATTGATAGAATTGCTAATGTTGTTTCGTTAAAAGAAGTGGCGAGGGATTTTGCGCCGCAACCTGTTATTACAAAAGATAATGTTACTATGCAAATTGATACAGTGGTTTATTATCAGATTACTGATCCTAAGTTATATACTTATGGTATTGAAAATCCAGTTAGTGCAATTGAGAATTTAACAGCAACAACACTTAGAAATATTATTGGTGAGTTGGAGCTTGATGAGACTCTTACTTCTCGTGATATTATTAATTCTAAAATGAGATCAATCCTTGATGAGGCAACAGATGCTTGGGGAATTAAAGTTAATCGTGTTGAAGTTAAAAATATTTTACCGCCTAAAGATATTCAAGAAGCAATGGAAAAGCAAATGAGAGCAGAGCGTGAAAGACGTGAAGCAATATTAAAAGCTGAAGGTGAGAAAAAGTCTGCTATTTTACTTGCTGAAGGTGAAAAAGAAAGTATGATTTTAAGAGCAGATGCTAAGAAGGAAGCTGCTATTCGTGAGGCTGAGGGTGAAGCTGAAGCAACAATTAAAATTAAAGAAGCAGAGGCTAAAGGTCTTGAATTAATTAAGGCTGTTAAGATGGATGCTGCTACCTTAAAACTTAAAAGTTATGAAGCAATGGTTGAGGTTAGTAGGGGGCAATCTACTAAGATTATTATTCCTAGTGAATTACAAAACTTAGCAACGATTGGTACAACTGTTGGTGAAATGCTTGATAAAAAATCAGGTAAAGATAAATAAGTGATTCTGAATCACTTTTTTCTTTTGTTTTACTATAGATTAGGTTATAATATAAGCTATTAGAGGTGAGTTACTATGAATAAAATAGAAATTGTCCAACTTTTAGTGAAAATAGGTAATGGAATTTATTCTTGTTATCAGGAACTTGTTGAACTTGAATTAGATGATAATAAAAAAAATAGAGCAGAAGACGTTACAGAAATTTATCATAAAATTAGCGATTATCGTTTACTTGAGGATGAGTATTTTTCTAAATTAGCGAATGGATCTATTACTAATAATGATATTGACGAGATTTATGATTATCTTTTTGAATTATATGAGGTGACTGATGGTGTTTCTTTTCTTCCTAATTATGTTAAACATTTAGATCAGAATATGGGGGCTAGAAGAGTATTGGGGAGAATTAAAGCAGAACTTGTTATTCCTCCAGAAGTTTATCTATTAGATGATGAGGAACATGAAATTTTTGATGAAATGACTGAACTTTTTTCTTTAGCTAGTGAGGAAACTGTTCTTCTTCCATTACTAAATGAGGAGGATATTGTTCGTTTGATTTCTAAGATCGATACAGAATTGTTGTTAAATTGTGATATTAATCTTAATTCATTACCTAAAAGAAAGATATATCAAATTAAATATGATTTGTTCTTTTTAAATCGTCAATTTGAGGGGATGTTAGTAAATGATTATTGTCTACCTTCTCTTTCTTTAGTTGATGCTAAAGATAGGGCCCGTTCTATTTTTGATTTAAAAGATGAAAGAGTAGAGAAAACATATGATAGTCTTAGAGAAAATGACATTCTTTTATTGGTGGAAGAGCTTTCTCAAAAAAAGAATATGGGAGTTTCTGTTGAAAATAAGTTGCGTTATATTCTTATTGATATGTGGATAGAATCTATATCTGATGCAAAATTATTTGATATTCTTGGAAAAATTGAAGATAAAATGAACAATTCCTATAATGAAGAAATCGGGGAGAATCGTGCTAATATTTATCATGGTCTATATTCAAAATATGGAGAGAGAATTACACAATATGAGATACTGAGGGTGTTTGATGATGAAAATCAAGGGAATACAAGATCTAAAATGAAATCAAGAAATAGAAGTTCTAAAATGAAAATTTTAAAATTTTTAAGAGGGAGAAATTTATGATTTCTCTTTAATTTTTTTATATTCTTCTAATATTTTCTTATAAGAGATGGAAGCATTTGCAGGAGAGGTGCTAGGTAAGTATATTGCTTCTATATTAGTCGTTTTTTCTATATATTTATTATATAAGTAATATGCTTTTTTGCCAGTTGTAAAAATTTTTTTAATATTTGCTTTTTTGATTATCTTATTTATATCATTAGGAATTACATCTTTAATTGAAGAGTCGCTAGAAGCAGTTATTTTACAACTTTTAATGACATCCCATAAGGCAATGTGATATCTGTTTAAAAATTCTTTTTTTTCTTTTATAGTTGTTGGAATTTTTTCATTATAGACTTCTGATAAAACTTTCCAAAATTTATTTTGGGGATGGGCATAATAAAAATTTTCTTCTCTTGATTTTACACTGGGAATGCTACCTAATATTAATATTTCTGAAGACTCGTTAAAAATTGGTTCTAACTTATGGGTTACTTTAATTTCTTTTTTTGCTAAGTGTTTCGTAGAATCATCTCCTTATTTATATTCTATTTATTTATTGATAAAAATAATCAACCTAAGTGTATCAAAAACTATGATGTTTTTAAAGGAAATAAATTGTTTGGTGGTATAGATGATGTATAGATAAAAAAAATAAGAGAATATTTTTGATTTTAATTTCTCTTATTAATCACTTCTTTTTCTATTTTACTTTTCCTTTTTCCATTTTGGAACGTACCTCTTCTAGAATAGGTGTTACACGATTTATTACTTCTTCTCTTAATTCTGGAGGAACAGAGACTCCAAAATTGATGGTAAATGGTTCTTCTTGTTCTTCTGAGAATGTTATATTCATTAGTTTTTCAAAGTCATTAGGACTTATATTTGAATAAGCTCCATTTGAAAAACGAATAGCTTCTCCTCTTTTTATTGTAATATCTTTTTCTGGTTTTGAATCTTTGATTGTATCATTAAATATATCATGTAATTCATTATAAAAACCATCATCTAGTTTTTTAATTTTATTACAGGTTTCTATGATTTTTTCCATTTCTATTGTTTTTTCTTGATCATTATCTTGATATGTGTCTTTATACATTTCTGCATATTTTTTTACAATTTCGGGGGTCTTTTTTGGGTCATAACCAAAACTAAAACGGTGAAAATTTTCTTCTTGGTAGTCTATTCCTTCACTATCTAATATTCGTTTACAAAAATCTCTTGCTGGTTCGTATGGCCAATCCTTAATCCAAATATTATGTAACATGCCCATAACAAAATTAATAATTTCATTTTTCATATTAAACTCCTCCTATATTTAAAATAATTTATCTTATTTTTAATGTAATTGTATTATATTTATTCATGTGACTTATTTCATTTTTCATTTAATCAAATTCATCATATTTATTAAATATTTATATGTGTTTATAAATTTTATATTATTTATAATAATACCTCCTTTATATTTTGATTATATAATATTTAAATAAAAAAATATGGATAAAACAAATATTAATTTTATCTATTTAATTGGTATATATCTATAGCATGTATCATCTTCATAATATTCAATATCAAACTTTTTTTCAATTATAAAGTTAGTTGATGGAAGCCAATTTTTATATAATATTTTTTTCATTTTACTAATGTTTTCTTGTTGTCTATTTCCAATATTAAATTTTATGTATTTTCCTTTAGGAATTTTCTTTTTAATCGTATTAGGAAATTTTTTTGGTGAACCAAGAAAATAATTTTTCATATCTCCATCTTTTGAAGAAATAGCATACATTCCAACTTCATTCATTAAATTATAAATTTTTTGGTCTTTTATATATTTATATAAATTCCTTATTTTATATTTATAATCTATTTGATTTTTAGAATGTACATTAT
Organism: uncultured Clostridia bacterium; assembly: GCA_947643225.1. Taxonomy (GTDB): domain Bacteria; phylum Bacillota_I; class Bacilli_A; order RF39; family UBA660; genus UBA2730. The sequence continues at coordinate 12,011 of CANRVH010000014.1, read as the reverse complement.
AACAGTATAAAGTAATTTCATCAAGGTTGGTAATTTCGTAATTAATCCTTTCATATTGATTAATATTATCAAAAGTTAATTTGGGAAATAAACTTATTTTTTCTTTATTTTTTCTGCATTTTTTAGGTGTGATATTGTATTCTTTTTTGAATGCTCTGATAAAAGCAGTAGATGAGTTGTAATGATATTTTAATGCTATATCTATAATTAAATTATTTGTTGTGACAATTTCTTCATAAGCTTTTGATAGTCTCCTTTTTCTTATATATTCTTTTATTGTAATATTCGATATAAAGACAAAAATTCTTTCTAATATAAAATCATTTATTCCAACAATCTTTGATAATTTTTGATAATCTATATCATATTCAATGTTTTCTTCAATATAATCTATCATCTCATTTAGTAACTTAAAGTTCATTATAACCTCCGTGTTATTGTTATTGTTTATTTGTATATTATTAAATAATCATGTTGGTAATTTATTTTAGTTTCTTTCCCTGAAAAGTATTTCGGACAATCATTTCTTTATCTATATCATTTAATAATTCCCATTTTTTAGTCAACCAAAATGGTTCAATTAAATCTTCTACTTTTGGATCTCCTGTGATTCTATTGATGATAATTTCTGGTCGTAGATTTTCTAGTTGTTCTATTATGATATCAATATATTCTTTTTTCGTTAAAATAGGAAATTTTTCTTTGTTATATATTTTTTCTAATTTGGTATTTTTTAAGATACTTAGCATATGGATTTTTAGACCTTGAATATCTAGTTTATTTAAGTATTTTACGGTATCAATCATTTCTTCTTTTGTTTCGTAGGGTAGACCATTTATAATGTGAACCACTACATTAATGTTTCTTTCTCTAAGTTTTTTAACCATTTCAGTAAAGTTTTCCAAGCTGTTACATCGATTAATTAAAATGGATGTTTTTTCATGAATTGTTTGAAGTCCTAACTCAATAGTCAGATATGTCCTTTTTGCTAATTTTTCTAGGTAGTCTAAACATTCTTCTGTAATAGCATCTGATCTTGTAGCAATATTTAGTCCTACTACATTGTCTAAAGCTAAGATTTCTTCATACATTGATTTTAATTTTTCTAGTGGCGCATAGGTATTCGTTCTTGCTTGAAAATAACCAATATATTTAGCATTGGGCCATTTTTGGTGAAGTATATTTTTGACTGTATTAAATTGAGTAGTTAAATCTTTATTTTTATCGCCACCATATTCTCCGCTACCAGTTGTAGAACAATAAATACAGCCACCGTATCCTTTTGTTCCATCTATATTGGGACAGGTTAAGCCAGCATTTAAACTGACTTTAAATACCTTACTACCAAATTTATTTCTATAAAAATAATTGAGTGTATGATATCTTTTGTTATCAGAAGAATATCTAAAAATATTTTCCATTTTCTTACCTCGATTTCCTTTCTAGTATATCATAAATATGTTATACTAATTATAAATAAATAATTGGAGGTAGAATATGAAGAAAAGAATTAAGTTAAAAAAGCCAGCTAAGATTATTTTTTCTTTATTTATGGTTATTTTTATTTTATTTATTCTTGTATTTGGGACTTATTTCTTTTTAGAAAATAGACTTGATAAAATCGGTTATAGTCATAGGGCTGCATATAATATTATTACTAAATTTAAAATTGGTTATGTAGAGGATTATCCTAATAATAAGACTTTAAATGCAGCATTTGAAAGTGATTTATATCAGGAAAAGAATTTAGAACATTATAGTAAGATTAATTATCAAAAGCATGATAATTTAATTAGAAATATTAATCTTTTGTTAAAAAAAGGATATAGTGATCGAGAGATTTCTATGATTCTTGCTCATGGAAATGATTCTGATGTTTATCAATTTTCTAAAAGAGAAAGAGTTAAGTATTTGGAGGAATTTTTTGTTTATGATTTTGCTAAACTTTCTCATTATGATCGGTATATAGCATATATGAATGCAAATGGTGATGATGAAGAGACTACGATTATTAAAGTAAATCTTGATTTGGATAAAGAAGATTATATGGATAGCAAACAAGTTAATGATTATAGTAAGCTTGTACTTGCTAATAATCATTATTATTTAGGAGAAAAATATGTTCCTAAGAGTTTAACTAATGTACCTGATCAATATATGAAAGGAAAAGATAATCAGGCAAAAGGAGTAAACGAGGCGGTCAGTGCCGCTATTACGATGATGAAAGCGGCTCAGAAAGATGGGCTTAATTTATTGATTAATTCAGGTTATCGAAGTTATCGGGATCAAGAAGAAGTTTATCAGACTTATTTAGAACTTTATGGTGAAGATTATGTTAATAAATATGTATCTAAACCAGGTTATTCTGAGCATCAAACTGGTTATGCTTTTGATTTTGCAAGTGGTGTTAGTAATGTTTTTGCTAATTCGGAGGAATACCAATGGATGATTAAAAATTCATATAAGTATGGGTTTATTTATCGTTTTTTAAAAAGTAAGGAAGAGATTACAGGAGTAAAACATGAGGCCTGGCATTTTAGATATGTTGGAAAAGAGGTGGCAAAAAAAATTGATACTGAGGAGTTATCTTTAGAAGAGTATTATGCCAAGTATTTAGATGTTAATTAATATTTTTAATTTTCTTTTTGAGATTGTCTAATCATTATTGTTGTTGTTTTGGAAATTTGATTTTCCATTTTTTGTTCTATTACATTAATATCTTTGATTTATGGATCTAAGTAATTCTTATCCTTATTAAATATAGTGATCCAATTTTTTTAAAGTTTTTAAGGGAATGTTAAATTGTTGTTCTATTTTCTAGGTATACCACATCTTTTCATATATTATAAACTTTCCTTTGATAAAATTAGCTAGGTGGTGGTGCTGGATATAGAATCATATAATGAAAAGAGAGGTTTTAAAAATTCATTATCAGGGATATTATCATATTGTAAAAAAATAATTCAATAAATTCAGTATGTAGTTTTTTTGTTATTTCTACTTCTCGTAACCATTCAAGTGTAAGGGTTGTAGTGATGGTGTCAAAAAATATCATAGATAGGATTAATTTCCTTTGAAAAGAGTAGTTTTATTTTATATTCACTTTAAAAATTATTCTTTAAATATTAATTAAAATATGGTATATTTTAGTATAGATAAGAATAAAGAGGGTGTTATTATGTATCCGCTTGGAAAACAATTTGAAGTAGATTATAGTAAGGCTAAAAATGATAGTAAGGCAATGGTTATTGGACGAAAATATCGCATCACTGTAATTACGGAAAGAGTTGTTCGATTAGAATATAGTCCTAATGGCAAGTTTGTTGATGTACCTAGTCAACTTATTCAAAATAGAAATTTTGGACTTCCTGAATTTACCATTAGACAAGACCAAACATTTTTAGAAATTACTACTCGTTACTTTATTCTTTCCTATATGAAGGAACAACCTTTTATGGGCTCTAAAATTGATCCTATGAAAAATTTAAAAATTACTTTAAAGAATATTCATGATAAAGATAAGCAAAGAGATTGGTATTATGGGCATCCCGAGGCTAGGAATATGGGAGGTAATATTATAGGAGTAGATGTTCCTATTGAAGGTAGTCTTAGTAGAGGATTGTATTCTTTAGAGGGTTTTGCTTCAATTAATGATTCTAATACAAAATTATTAGAGCAAGATGGAACTTTAATTAATCGAGTTTCTGGTAATTTAGATCTTTATGTATTTATGTATGGAGTTGATTTTAATCTCGCTTTAAATGATTATTTTAAATTAACTGGGTTTCCTGAACTTTTACCTAGATATGCACTAGGTAATTGGTGGTGTCGTAATATCGATTATAATGATGAAAAGCTTGATGACTTGTTACTTCGATTTGATAAAAAGAAAATTCCTATTTCTGTTTTGGTTTTGGATAAAGATTGGCATTATCGAGATGTAGGGAATTATAAGGGCTTAAGGACAGGATTTACGTTTAATCAAAATTTATTTCCTAATCCTCAAGAGACGATTCAAAATATTCATAAAAGGAATATTAAGATAGGATTGCAGATTGATCCAACAGAAGGTTTTTATCCTCATGATCAGTTTTATAGTAAGGCTAAGGAGTATTTAGGTATTCAAGATAATGTGGTTATTCGCTTTGATCCTTTAAATCCTAAACTTATGGATGTGTTTTTTAAAGTATATTTACATACTTTGGAGGCATTGGGAGTAGACTTTTTTTGGAATGATTATAAGGGTAGTGGGGATCTTACTAAACTTTGGGCGACTAATCATTATATGTATTTAGATTCTGATCGTAATCCTGCTAAAAGGGGATTATTACTTGCTAGGGGTTCCTTTTACGGAACACAAAGATATCCTATTGTTTATGGGGGGTCAACAGATATTGGTTGGGAATATCTTGCAAAACAAGTTTTTATGAATATTAATGCTTCTAATATTGGGATTGGATATTTAAGTTTTGATGTTGGTGGTAATCATGGAGGGATAGAAGAGAGTGAACTTTATATTCGTCATGTTCAGTTAGGTTGTTTTTCGCCAATTCTTCGTTTTCATGCAGCACGTGGTCAATATTATAAAAAGGAGCCTTGGCTTTGGGAGGCTAAAACACTTAACATTGTTGCTGATTATTTAAGACTTAGACATAGACTTATTCCTTATTTATATACAGAGGCCTATAAATATTCTCAAGTGGGGACACCACTTATTCAACCATTTTATTATAATTATCCATGGTGTTATGATGATGCTTTATATAAGAATCAATATTATTTTGGTTCTCAGTTATTGGTTTGTCCTATTCTTAGTAAAAAAGATATGGTGATGAACCGAACTATACATCGTTTTTATATGCCTGATGGAATATGGTATGATTTCTTTACTGGAAAAAAATTTCCAGGGGGGAAAAAGTACGTTTCTTTTTTTAGAGAAGAGGATTATCCAGTTTTTGCTCATGCAGGTAGTATTATTCCTTTGTCTAATAGAAGTGATCGGAATAATGTAGGATTAGCTACTGATATGGAGATTCAGATTTTTCCAGGTGTTAGTAATATGTATACTTTATACGAAGATGATGGGATTACTTCTTTATATAAGGAGGGTTATTTTTTAAAGACCTCTATTGATTATAATTATTTGAGGAGTAATTATACCGTAATTATTCGTTCTGTTGAAGGAAAAAGTGGAATTGTTCCTGATATGAGAAACTATAAACTGGTGTTTAGAAATACCAAAAAGGCAGATAGTGTAACAGTCATGTTTAATAATACAGAACTTAATCCAATTACTTCGATTGATGGTAATGACTTTGTTGTTTTAGTTACTAATGTTCCAACAGTTGGACAGCTTACTGTTAATTGTCGTGGTAAAGATATAGAAATTGATGCTGTACGTGTTATTAATGATGATGTGGATAGTATTTTAAGAGACCTACAAATTAATACTTATTTGAAGGAGGATATTGCTAAGGTTATTTTTAGTGAGTTAACGATTCAGAAAAAGAGAATTGCTATTCGTAAATTGAGGAAAAAAGGATTAAGTAAAGAATATGTTAAATTATTTATAAAACTTCTTGAATATATTAGTGAAGTTTAGTATACTATTAGTAATTTACATGTTGATAGTAGTAGTAATAATTGTTTTGTTTTAAGAGAGTTTGTGGTGGCTGAGAACAAATAACAGAACTTTATGAACTTGACTGTCTAAAAAGCATGAATGGGTAAGACCAATATCTCTTTAGAGCTTTGCGTAATTTTTACGAAGTAAGGTGGTACCGCGATTATTCGTCCTTATAGTTAAGGGCGAATTTTATTTAGGAGGATTTTTATGATGGTACAGATTCAATTATTCTTCATGATTTTTGTTGTTATTTTTTTCATTTATGAGTTTATTCTCCTGAGAGATTATAAAATTAAGAGGAAGGGGAAAAAGAAGAAAGGTAAAAATAAAGGTTATCCTATGGAAGTAAGAATTCTTAGAGATTTTTATCATTTGGAGATAGATGTGTTAAATTATGACCGATTGTTGCACTTTATTGCTGTTGTATCTAGTTTGGATATTGCTTTAATTGTTAGTGTTGCAGGATTATTTCAAATGGGGATGATTCAAATATTGGTTGCTTTTGTTTTGGTTTTACCAATTATATTTGTGAGTTATTATTTGATTAATTTATTTTATCGATACAGATTAAATAAGAGGAGGAAGAAAAATGAGTAATTATAGTGAAATAGAAAAAAAATGGCAGGATTATTGGGAGGAAAATGAAACGTTTAAAACGGATGTTAGAGATTTTTCGAAGCCGAAATATTATGCTTTAGATATGTTTCCCTATCCTTCTGGGCAGGGTCTTCATGTAGGACACCCAGAGGGGTATACAGCGACTGATATTATGTCAAGAATGAAGAGAATGCAGGGATATAACGTTCTACATCCAATGGGATGGGATGCTTTTGGACTTCCTGCAGAGCAGTATGCGGTTAAAACAGGAAATCATCCTAGTACTTTTACAGAAAAAAATATAGAAACATTTAAAAAACAATTAAAAATGCTTGGTTTTTCTTATGATTGGAGTCGGGAAATATCAACAGCTGATCCTAAATATTATAAGTGGACTCAATGGATTTTTAAACAATTATATCGGGATAAGCTTGCTGAGGTTGTAGATATGCCCGTTAATTGGTGTGAGGAGTTAGGGACTGTTTTATCGAATGATGAAGTGATCGATGGTAAGAGTGAACGTGGTGGTTTTCCAGTAGTTCGTAAAAATATGAAACAATGGGTAATGAAAATTACTGAATATGCAGATCAGTTAATTGATCAATTAGATGAACTTGATTGGCCTCTTTCAACAAAGGAGATTGAAAGAAATTGGATTGGACGTAGTTATGGAGCAGAAGTGACATTTAAAGTTAGCGATACAGATTATGAGTTTGTTGTTTTTACTACTAGATGTGATACTTTGTTTGGTGCTACATATTGTGTTTTATCGCCAGAACATAAACTGGTTAATTTGATTACTACTTCTGAATATAGAGAGCAGGTTGAGGCTTATCAAACAGAATGTAGTAGAAAAAGTGAAATGGAAAGAACAGAGCTTAATCACGAAAAAACAGGAGTATTTACGGGAGCTTATGCGATTAATCCAGTAAATCAGAAAAAGATTCCGATTTGGATTGCTGATTATGTGTTAGCTACTTATGGGACAGGGGCGATCATGGCAGTTCCTGCCCATGATGAACGTGATTATGAGTTTGCTAAAAAATATGATCTTGAAATTGTTCAAGTTTTGGAAGAGGAAACAGGAGTTCCTCATAAGAGCGAAATTAAGAAAAATAGCATAGTAGCGATTATTTATGATCAAAAAGATAATAAATATTTAACTCTTAATTGGCATGATCAAGGTGGAAGGTTATTTATTGGGGGAACTAGAAGAGAAAATGAGAGTGTGGTAGAGTGTGCTCTTCGTGAAATTAGAGAGGAGACTGGGTATACTGATCTTACTTTAGTAGATATTTTACCTTCTATTAATCATCATTATTATGCTTATAATAAAGATCAATATTTTAATATTGAAAGTACAGGCTTGCTTTTTTATCTTCATAGTGACCAAATAGATGAGCAATCTCTAGAAGATGATGAGGTATTTGATATTGAATGGGTAAGTGCTGGAGTGATTGAAAAAGAGATACTTGATGAACTTCATCAAAAAACTTATCAGTACGCTACTCAACCTGGAGCGATGTGTGGCGATGGTATTCATATTCAATCTGAGTTTCTTAATGGTTTAGGTAAGGAAGAGGCTATTTCTAAAATGCTTAGTTGGTTAGAAGAGAATAATTGTGGTATTAAACGGGTGAATTACCGTTTACGAGACTGGATTTTTGCTAGACAACGTTATTGGGGAGAACCTGTTCCTGTTGTTCATATGGAGGATGGGAGTGTTGAGCTCATAGATGATGAGCAATTACCTTTAGTTTTACCTGAAATGAAAGATTATAAAGCACATGGTGGAAAAGCTCCACTTGATAATGCAAAAGAATGGAAAAATGTTGTTCTTAATGGTAAGAAGGGTGTTCGGGAGACTTCGACGATGCCTGGAGCAGCAGGATCTTCATGGTATTTTTTAAGGTATATTGATCCGCACAATGATGAAGCTTTTGCTGATTATGAACTATTAAAACATTGGATGCCTGTTGATTTGTATTTGGGAGGACCTGAACATGCTGTGGGCCATTTACTTTACGCTAGATTCTGGAATAATTATTTGTATGATAAGGGGCTTTCTCCTGTTAAGGAACCTTTTCAAAAATTAGTTCATCAAGGAATGATTCTTGGTCCAAATGGGGAAAAGATGAGTAAAAGTAAGGGAAATGTTATTAATCCTGATGAGATGGTTCAAACATATGGAGCAGATACGTTAAGACTTTATGAAATGTTTATGGGTCCTCTTTCAGCTGATAAACCTTGGAATCCTAAGGGAGTAGAAGGAAGTAAGAAATTCGTTGATAAAGTATATCGTAGATTTCATGAATTAGAGATTGTTGATGAAGACATTCAAGAATTGGAAAAAATCTATCATCAAACTGTTAAGAAAGTTACTAATGATTATGAAAGTATGGATTTTAATACAGCAATTAGTCAAATGATGATTTTTATGAATGAGTTAAATCATAAAACTTCTATTTCTAGAAATTATGCTGAAGGGTTTATTAAATTATTCAATCCAATATGTCCACATATTACAGAGGAAATTTGGAATACTGTACTTGGTCATGAGGAGACTATTGCCTATGAGGAATGGCCTAAGTATGATGAGAGTAAACTAATTGAAGATGAAAAAGAAATTGCTGTTCAAGTGAATGGTAAGGTACGAGCTACGATTACTATTAATATAGATGACAGTGAAGATGTGATTAAGGAACAAGCTATGAATGAGGAAAATGTTTTAAGACATATTGAGGGAAAAGAAGTTGTTAAAGTTATTGTCATTAAAGGAAAAATAGTTAATATTGTTGTAAAATAAGAATATAGTTTGATTATATTCTTTTTTTATTTAGATAAGTTATTATTGATTTTTTTATATTTTTATGATATAATTTGCGCATTGGAGGGATGTATGATGAAACCTGTAAATCGTATGAATCCAGCAAAAGTAAATTATTTTTCTTTGAAGGAATATGTCGATAATATTAAAATTAATGATGATGTTTTATATCATTTAGAAGATACTAATCGAGAGTTTGATTACTATTTATCTTATATTGCTCAATTTGATGATTATTCTGTTATTTATTATTGGATTGATAGTTTGTTTAAAGAAATGAAATTTTCACAACAGATCGAAAATCATTTAATTAATCCTATGGATATGTTAGAAAATAATATCTTTTTTGAGACTTTTCAAATGAATCATACTAGGATTAAAAAATTAAATCAGTTTGTTACTGAGTCAGATGAACTTGTAGACTATCGTGTTCCTGGTAGAGAAGTTAGGGTTTCTGCAATAGATAAGTTTACAGGAGATGAAATTATTTATTGGCGTGGTGCTCAAGGTGGGGATGTAAAGAAGTTTATGGATGATTTTATATCAATTTATAAGAGTAATTCTTTATCTTTAATTAACTCTAATCCATTCTTGAAGAGTGCTTTAGTAAGTTTATTGTTTATTCGTATTCATCCGTTTATTGAGCCTAACGGAGTTAGGTATCTTTTTTATTTATAATAAATAACCAAGGTTTGGTTTGGCTTGTCATATATTATTTTATCTATCAAATGATGTACCGCTATGTATTTATCATTTTCACTTACTGACGGATCGCTTAGTATTTCATATACTTTACCACAGTGTTTAAATATTTCCTCTTTAACATTATCCGTATTATTTTCTTTTATTATTTCTTTTAACTTTTTTTCATACATCTTTTTATCATTACTTAAACGCTCTTTGTTTGCTTTATATTCCTCTAAAGTGTCAATACCGTTTTCGTAAGCTAACTTAACACGTTCCTCTTTAGTCTCTATCTTTTTTATTTGAGCTTTAACAATACTAATCTCGCTAGAGTAGTCAACACGACTTGGAGATATTTCTATATTTATTGGTTTATTCTCAAAGTCATTTTTTAGTTGTTCTAATAAAGCATTTTCAACTTTGGATACAGTAATAGAGTGGCTAACACTACATTTACCTTTTGTGTATCCGCAACATTGAAACGCTTTATTATTTTTTACAAGTTGGTATCCGCAATTATCACATTTTATTAAGCCACGTAACCAATGCTCATGTTTAACTTGTTGCTTAGCTCGTTTAGAATATATGGCGACACTCTCTCGTAGTAACTCTTGAGCTTTATTCCATACCTCAATAGTAATTATTGGCTCATGAGTAGATTTTCTTCTAATAATATCCTCATTATTCCAATTTCTACCCATACCGCCCTCAGTCCAGCGTACATCTCCTATATAAATTGGGTTGTTTAATATCCACTTGATAGCTCTATCGTCAAACTCTTTACCATTTTTGGTTTTAACTCCTAAAGAGTTTACCTCACGCACTATATCAAGTAGAGGTACTTTATTACAAAATCTATCAAATATTAGTTGAACAACTTTAGCCTCACTTGGCTCGATAACCAATTCTCGTATAATACGTTCTTTTATTTTTCCGCCAACACGCTCTTTTATTATTTCTTTAATAACTTTTATATATCCAAATGGAGGTCTACCAATATGCTCTCCACGGTCGGCTTTTTTTCTTAAACCTTTTAAAACCTCGTCGGCTAAGTTTAAGCTATAATATTCTCCCATTGTTTCAAGTTGGCTCTCCATAATAAGAGCCATTTTCTTATCTTCGGGTAAAGGCTCCTTAACAGCTACTACATCTATACCTAACTTTTTCCTTAACTTTGATTTATAAACAACGCTCTCCTCACGGTTACGAGCGAAACGGTCAAATTTATGTACCAATATAACATCACAAGGTTTGGGTTTGTCACTAGCTTTACTCATCATACGTTGAAAAGCGACACGTTTATCGGCACGTCTACCACTGATACCATTTTCTATAAAGATAAAGTCTTTTGGTAACATCATTTTATTAGCTATACAAAATTTAATAATATCCTCTAACTGTGCCTCGGGACTGTACTCAGTTTGGTCGTCGGTACTAACACGTATGTAAGCCATAGCAATTCTTACAATTTCGCTTGGATCTAATGCGTTTATATATTGTACCAATTCTTTATAAATTGGTAGATTTTCTAATAGGCTGTCTATATCAACCTCAATAATATTTTTATCCATAATTTATGCTCCTTTTATTTACTTATTTTTGAAATAATGATATAATTGGAGCATGGAAAAAGTTTATCGTGGGGATAGGTTTTTTCTTAGTTGTGAGCTTATGCTCCAATGGGTCTAGGTATTCCAGTACCTAGATTTTTTGGTTTTAGTTATCTTTTTCAAGATACAACTTTACCATATTTAATACTACCTCTTGTTGTTGAGGGTCTAACATTGTACAAGATACTAATAACTCTTTTTCAATATCGTTATTTCCTAAAGCCATTATTTGCTCAGTAAGTTTGGCTCCTTTTTCAATATCGGTTATTAGAGTATCCTTTTTTTCTATTAAGTCCGATTTTTGAATACCAAAGTAATTAGCTAACATCTCAATTCTATCTATACGAGGATAAGTATTTCCTAAAGCCCAGTCTCGTACTGTAGAATATTTAAACTTTAAATCGTCGCATATTTTGTTTCTATCTTTATTATATAGTTTCATATAATAATTAAAATTTTCACTAAATACTTTTTTATTACCTAAATCGCTCATACAATATTACCTCCTTACAAAAATAATTATACGATAAAAACGTCAATTTTACAATAGGTTTTGTAAAAAATTACGATTTAAACGCAAAATATTAAAAATAATATTGACGTGTCGGTAAAACCGTGATAATGCTATGATACCTATATATAACGCTTTACATGGTATAAGTTATTA
>CANRVH010000013.1 GCA_947643225.1 uncultured Clostridia bacterium | reverse complement strand
CCTTTTTTATATGAATTTCTTCAATATTATGATCTTTTGTAATAGAAAATAGAATGATGAAAGTTGTTGTACTTCTCTCTCAATGTCATCAGTTTAAGAAACTACATAAGAAAATGTGTAGTTTTTATTATGGAAAAATGAGATAATAAAGATAAGAATAAAAGGAGTAAAATGAGTGGTAAAATTTAATAAAGAAGGAATTGAATTAATAAGGGATAAAATAGATTCGGAAGGATTAAAAACTATAGGTAGATTAAAAGAAACCAGTTTTACAAGAGAAAGAAAAATGGGGGTTAAAAAAACTAATGAAATATATACTAAATAAGAAAGGACTAACTACAAGTATGGAAATTAATAATTTTTATAACGATATTAATGAAGAAGAAAATATACCCAATCAGTCATTATTAGACCAAAGGTTAAAATTAAATCCAGAGGTCTTTAAAACTTTAAATACAGATTATTTGAGATTATTTTATCAAGAATACAGAAAAGAAGTAAAATTATATAAGGGATATTTATTAAAAGCAATAGATGGAAGTGATTTTGAAATACCAAATACAAAATAATCTAAAAAAGTATATGGAACAGTAGGAACAAAAGTTCCAGATAAAGATAACACAATTACAAGAGCAACCATATCAACTAGTTATGATGTCTTAAATAAATATATAATTGAAGGATTTATATCACCATATCGAACAAGTGAAAATAAAAGTGCATTGAAACACTTAGAACATGATCAAGAAATAACTTCAAATTATAAATCACTCTATATAATGGATAGAGGTTATATATCTATAGAGTTTATGCTTTGATTATAAAAAATAATACTAAGTTTTTAATTCGATTAGATAGTAAAGCATATCAAAAAGAAAGAGATAAAATCAAAACAAAAGATGTGTGAAGTTTATTTAAGTTATTAATAATAATATTGAAACATGATATAATTAAATAAAATATGGTTTTATTGATTAATTCTACTAAGATTGGAGTTAGTTTATGAGGAAACGAAAAGAGTTAATGAAGCAACAATTAAAATTATCTATTCCATCAGCATTTGATTATATTATTATTACGTTAATATCTATGGTAGATGTATTTGCTATATCATGTTTGGGTAGTAAAGTTGTTGCAGCTGTTGGTGCTATGACATCAGTTATATTTTTTTATAATCTTGTTATAAAATCTATTCAAATATCAAATAATGTAATTATTGCTAGAGAAATAGGTAGAAATAATTTATCTAAAATGAGTATTTCTACTGGAAATGCTGTATTTTTAACTATAATTTGTCAAACGATTTGCATTTTGGCAATAATTCTTTTGGGGTCTTATTTACCAAATTTATTTAAAGTAGACTCAATTTGCTTAACTTATTTGTATATAAGATTAGTAGGAAGTATTCCATTTGCAATAACTTTTATTATAACTGGTCATGAACGTACCAATGGGAAATCTAAACAAATGTTACATATAAGAATATTATCCTTATTATTAAATATAATACTAGATTATTTAGCAATTCAATTAGGTTATGGAATTGCTGGAGTTGCTTGGGCAACTGTCATTATTGAAATTATAAATATGATACTAGTTATGATTTCTGCAAAAAATTCTATAAATTATAAATACAGTAAAAGCGCAATTATAGAAATCATTAATTTAGCAAAACATGGAATAATGGATAGAATTTTTGATCGTGGTGGTAAATTATTTTTAGATATAATTTTATCAAGATTAGGAACATTTGAATATGCAGCACATGTTATATTAAATCAAATTGAATCTTTTGCAAATGATTTTTGCTATGGATTTAGTATAGGAATAACTACAAATGTAGGAGTTGAACTTGGTAAAGAAAATAAAAAAAATATGTTGGGTTTAAAACAAATAATCGACAAAATAATCAAAATTTTAATAGTTTTAGTTCCATTCACTATATTAATTATTTCAATTATTTTATTACCTGTATTGTTAAAAGAGAATGAAACAAGGAAAATTGCATATAAACTTTTACCATTAGTTATTATGTATTCAATATTAATGCCAATAAGATATAAGTATTCTAGTATTATAGAGGGAATGAAGGAGTTTAAATTTAATGCTCAATTATCATTAATAGCGAATGTTTTTAAGGTTGTTTGGGCATATCTATTATCGAAACTTATGGGTATAAATGGGGTCTGGTTAACTTTTATAATTACATATGTAATTATAATTTCAATTTTAAAGAAAAAAATTAATAAATCACATATTTTTTAATAAAAAAAGTATAGTACATTTAAGTAACTTTCTATAAGTTCTTAAATGTCGTTATAACCTTTACTTATAAGTGTTTGTGTTATTTTTACTTTTATAAGATAATCATATATATTTTTATAATTTCTTATATTTCTGTTTTCAAAAGTAGTAAAATGGTAGTAAATTTTTAAGCACTTGTTTTGTATTATTAATATTAAATATTAAAAAAATACTATGCAATGCACAGTATTAAAGTATAGTTTTATGAGCGAGAGTAGTGGCGTTAGCCACTAAAGTATTCGCCATAATAAGGTATAGTATTACCTTTATTATGTAGTGCGTAGCATGTAGCAAATTTTTTTAATAATTATAATTTCATCATTTTATCTTTTAAATCTTTCGACATTTTTTCTAATGCATACCTAAAAGTTGTTCTACTCAAAATTGTAACATTATCATTTAAGTATTCTATTGTTTCTTTTGGATAACTTAAGTAAGAATACTTTAAAACCCACCCTAATGCTTTTTGAATGTGAATATGTTTATCTTCTTTTAACATATTGCATAATACGAATATTTTATCAATATCATAGTTAACCTCAAATTCATTTTTTGAAATAATAAAACAAACAAGTGATGTACGACGAACATATACTAGTTCAGATTTAGCCCAATTAATAATATTAGTATATAATTCAGGATATTTCTGAATCATTGGATTAATAACACGATAACAATACGCATCACATTTTCCCCAAGTGTCAACATATCTATATAACCAATTTTCATAAAAATTGAAATATTCTATGTCATACAACTTTCGTTTTTTAATTATTAATGTCATTAAAATAAAAGTTTCTTCTTTTTCTATACTTAACAAATTATCGAAAAATTTTATAATATCAATACTATTTTCTAACAATAATTTGTTAATTCTATTGACATTAGAAGTAACCTCTTTGTATCCATTTAAATTAGTAACAATTTTTTCTATTTCATTCATCAAACTTATCTCCACATATTTCTATTACATTTCCTTCAGGATCATATATATCGAAATAGTAATATGGTTCAGTGATATTAACATACATAATATTTGATATTTCGCATATTTTTAATGCTTTAATTCTTTCATAATCATTTTTCAAGTTATTGGAATAAAAATTAAGTGTAATAATATTATTTACCGTTTTTTCTTTATTTTGTTTAAAATTTTCTATAAAAGATTGGTTATAATTTTTATTCATATTTTCTTTGATTGTTTCGACATCATATTGTCGATTATAAACAGATAGTTTATTTCCAAAATCAAATTCTACCCATCTATTTTTTGTATAAACATTACTTTTAATTTGAAACACTTTTTCATAAAAATCTACAACTTCATTAAATTTATCAGTTTCTATATAAGTACAACATAATTCCATAATTAACATCTCGCTTTCTTGACTTCATTCAATATAATTGTAATATATTTTGGTGCTCATTTGAAGTAATGTGCATTTATATTTTTCAAATCCATATTTATAAAGTAGTAAATTAGTAGTAAAATATGTTTAATTTTTTATATGTAAGCTTATAAATAAAGGCTTATAACGCAATAACTAAATTTTTTTATAAAAACATTTATAAAAATATGAAATAGATAATTATTAAAATTTTTCATTATGATAGTAGTGATTTAAAATTATTACAAATAGATGTTGGGTATAAGCTCTATTGGGGGTAGGGTATTTTAACTTCATTAATCCTTGAGGCTTTTATATGGATATTAGTAGATGCAGATATGTATTTTTAGGAAGATGTTTAAATGAATATCATATTAATTTCAGTTTGTTGAATATTTCATATAATAAGTTCATTTTTGGTGCTGAAGCATACTTAAAATTAAGAACAGGTGAATTTAAAAATAAAGAAATATATTATACTTCAAATCCGTTAACTATAAGAATAAAGGTGTCGACACGTGGTTTATTTTATGATTTTCATTCTTTAACGAACAATGAAATTATATTTTTACATTTACCTAAGTACATAATTGATAAAAAAATAAATTATCGGAAAAAGAATATATAGAATTAGATGAGCTAGCAAAACTAATGTTAGATCCTGATAAAAATTTTGATAAACTATTAAATATATGGAATAGTCAAGACAAATTTAGAATAATGTTGGGAGGAATGAGTGCTTAGAAATAGTTGTTTCACTTTTCCTAATGTCATCAGTTAGTGTTTATAGATAAAAAACTTAGAGATATTATGTATAAATGATAATATAATCAATATTACAGAAATGATCAGTTCTCAAAAGAAAACTTAACGTTGTCAAATAAATGTAGAAATGGCAACGATTATATTGTAATTTCGCTAGACTATTTACATCGCAGATAAGACAAAGAAAATAAAAACAAAGAAACAATAAAAATTAATAAAATACTACAAAGGAAATTTCTTAATCAAAATAATAAAAAATATTTGAAAAAGTATTATCAAGAAATAATTCATTATATTCATACTTCAAATAAAAGGACAACTTATGTTATGGAAGTACTATATATAGATATTTAAATTTAAATGAGATTAAAAGAAAGATAATAGTTAAAAGAAAAATTGAATAATACATTATCAGATCATATAACTTAATAATTTCTAAATCTTAAATATTAAAATAGTAAAATTATAGTGTATAATAATAATTAAGGAGTTGATATAATGATAAAACCTAGTATGTTAAAAAAAGGGGATAAAATTGCTATAGTAAGCTTATCATCAGGATTACTAGGAGAAGAGAACTTAATCCATAAATATAATATTGCTAAAGAAAGATTAGAAACACACTTTGGTTTAGAAGTAATTACAATGCCACATGCTTTAAAGGGAATAGATTATATCTATAATCATCCAGAAGATAGAGCGAAAGATTTAATGGATGCTTTTAAAGATGAAAGTATCAAAGGAATTTTTTGTGCCATTGGGGGAAATGATACAATTAGAATCTTACCATATATTGATTATGAAGTGATAAAAAATAATCCAAAGATCTTTTTGGGATACTCCGATTCCACAGTAAACCATTTTATGATGAATAAAGCAGGAATAATTTCTTTTTATGGACCATCCATTATGTGCGAATTTGGTGAATATGTAAAAATGTTTGACTATACAAAAGAAGCTGTTCAAAAAATTTTATTTACAAATTGTAAAGGATATGAAATAAAATCAAGTAAGTATTGGACTGATGACTTTGTACCTTGGAATATAAAAAACATGGAGGTTAATAAAAGGTTATTAAAAGAAAGCCATGGATATGAAACCCTTCAAGGAAACGGAGTAGTAACAGGTGAATTATTAGGAGGTTGTATAGATGTTTTTCCAATGATTATTGGTACAGAAATTTGGCCAAATGAAAAAGGCTGGAAAGACAAAATTTTACTAATTGAAACAAGCGAAGAAAAAATATCTCCAGAATATTTAACTAGGTATTTAAGAAATTTAGGAGCACAGAAAATATTTGAAGTGATTAAAGGAATTGTAGTGGGAAAACCTCAGGAAGAAAAATACTATGAAGAGTATAAAGAAGTATATAAAAAAGTTCTAAAAGAATTTCACTGTGAAGATCTCCCCATTTTATATAATATAAATATAGGACACTCTTATATCATAGGAGTCTTACCTTTAGGTTCTAAAATAGAAGTTGATTTTACAAATAAAAAACTAAGACTGTTAGAATCTCCGACTAGATAAAATTTATTTACCAAAACAATCAAGATTATTTGATTGTTTTTTTAACAATTTTATCGATTTCTATCTATGAAATAAAAAATATACCTCGAATAATAATAGTGGGAGGTGAAAAAATGAAAGTCGTTAGACAAGAAGGATTAAAAGATTGTGGAGTTTGTTGTCTTTTATCAATTATAAGACATTATCAAGGAAATATTTCTCTAGAATTGTTAAGGGAATTAACCAACACAACAAAAAACGGAGTAAGTGCCTATAGTCTTGTTGAAGCGGCGATTAAAGTAGGATTTAATTCTTATGGGATGAAAATGAGCATATCAGATATAAATCAAGAAATATTACCAATAATTAGTCATGTTATTATGAATAAAAGTTATCAACATTTTATTGTAATTTATGAAATTAATAATCTAAGAAAAGAACTTTTAATTATGGATCCAGCAATAGGAAAGAAAAAAATATCATTTTCTGAATTTAATTTAATGACAAGTAATAACTTTATTTATTTAAAACCAACAAAGAAGATAATTAATTTAGAGAAAAAGAAATTAGTAAGTAATTGGATAATAGATTTTATCAAAAATAATAAAAAATATATTCCTTACATCTTACTATTAACCATTATTTACTTTTTTTTAAATATCAGTTCTGCTTTTTATTTTAAATTATTATTAAATAAAGCAATAAATTATAATATAATTCAAAACGTTTTTTTAATTAGTAAAGTAATGTTGATTATTTTAGTAATAAAAGAAATAACACTGTATTTAAAAAATCTAACTCTTCTAAAATGGAGTGAAATATTAGAGGAAAAATTAACAAAACAGGTCTTAAAGAAATTGATGCTATTACCATACTTATACTATAAAAATAGAACAACAGGGGAGGTAATATCAAGGATTAAAGATTTAGAAGTTATTAAATCATTTTTAACAAAATTTTTCTCTTACTTTATTATTGACTCCATATTAATGATTACTTTTATTTATATCCTATTTTCTATTAATCATAAATTAGGAATAATTACAATATTATTAAGTTTTGTTCTCTTTATATTAGAAGTTATACTAAATAAACCCACAATAAAGATAACAAGTAAATATTTACAAAATTGTGATAAAATTAACTCTATTTTATTTGAAAATATAAATTCAATGAATACAATTAAAAGTTTACATATTGAAAAAAAGAAGTTAAATTATTTTCTTAAAGAATATCAAATATTTTTAGATAAAACATATAAATTGAACAACTTAATTTTAATTAATAACTTTTTAAATTTATTAACCAATGATATTTTTACAATATTACTATTAACAACAGGGGCGAATTTAATTATAAAAAATAGATTAAGTATAAGTAGTTTAATTGTCTTTCAAAGTATTTTATCATATTATCTTTCATCTTATCAAAATATTTTATCGTTATATAAGGAGTATCATAAGTATAAAGTATCAAAATATAGAATAGAAGATTTATTTATGATAAAACAAGAAAATTTCAATTGCCTAGAATATTTTCAAAAATATAAGCTAAACGGGACAATAAAAATAAGGAACTTAACATATAGTTATGGATACAACAAGATATTTAACAGGCTGAATTTAACAATTAAAAAGAAAGATAAGATATTTTTTACAGGAGAAAGTGGAATCGGAAAAAGTACATTGATGAAAATATTAAGCGGTTTTATTGATATAAATTATGGTTTTATTTCAATTAACAACATTGACATAACACATTATCATCTAGATACAATAAGGAGAAAAATAACCTATACTTCCCAACAAGAAAACTTATTCACTGGTTCGATTAAAGACAATATTATCTTTAATGATGAAAATGAAGAAAAACTAGATAAGATATGCAAACTAGTAAAAGTAGACGAGTTATTAGATAAAAATTTGGGATATTCAAAAATGATTGAAGAACAAGGTGAGAATTTTAGCGGAGGAGAAAAACAAAGAATTATTCTCGCTAGATCGATTATGAAAGATAGTGATATTTATATTTTCGATGAAGCATTAAATCAAATCGATATGGAGAAGGAACAAGAAATTTTAAAAAATATTTTAGTCTATTTAAAAGATAAAACAGTAATCGTAATTAGTCATAGATTAACATGTACTAATCTATTTGATAGAATACTTACATTAAAAGGCGGAAAAATACATGAAAAGATATAAAAAATATCAATTGTTATTTACAATAAATGTATTTACAATAACAATTTTTATTCTACTTTTGACAATGCTTTTTATAAAAGATTACAATGAATATACTAAAATAAACGCTTCTTACATATTAGATAATATAGTAGAAATAGTAATAACTACAAAAGAATTGAAACAAATTGAAAAAAATAATTATATCTACTTAAATTCTAAAAAAACAAAAATAGAAATCATATCCACAACAAAAAACATTTACCAAAGGAAAAAAGTTTACTATCATCAAATTTTATTAAAAATAAATGGTATCACAAATAAGAATTTACTAAATATTAGCATTTTTAATAAAAAGGAGAGAATGATAAACTTATTCTTTGATTGTTGGAAGGAGGAATAATGCAAAAAATAGAAGAAAAAGAATTAGAAAATATAATAGGAGGAGAGGTTTCGGTTTGGGCATATGTGATTACCTCAGCAATAGCTATATTCATATCAGGAATAATAGAAGGATATACTCATCCAAAATCTTGTAACAATACACCATAAGATTATCACAAAAAAATTTGAATGATATAAGAGGAGGAACGACTATATCTGGAACATTAATCAATGCATTCACTAATATAATAAAAGTGTTGCATGATGCAGGAACAGGAGTAGGTTCATCAATTAGAAGAATTGTGGATCAGAATATGTGTCCTTTAAAATAAACCTAATAATCTTGGTTAAAAAGGACAGATAATATTCTAAAGTAGAGAATAGAAGCATCAATTTAATGAAAAGATGTAAATTTTTGTATATTTTTGTTGAATAATATTTCTAAATTTGTTATAATTCTAGTAGTTATTGATGAAGGGAGGGAGAAAATATGACACAAGTAACTGTGAAGAATGGTAACTTAGATATGGCTTTAAGAAAATTTAAGCAAAAGGTCGCAAGAGACGGAGTCCCTTCAGAATGCAAAAAAAGAGAATGCTACGATAAACCAGGAGTAAGAAGAAGAAAAGCAAAAAAAGAAGGAATCAAAAACTCAAGAAAAAGAAATAAATCAAATCGAGATAAAGATTAATAAAAGTTGTCAAATTGACAACTTTTATTTTTGACTTGTAAAATAGAGTAAGTTTAATATATAATAGAAGAAAGATAAAGAATAAAAAGATATATGGAGGTTGTTTATGAGTTCGTCTTTTATTATATGTAGTATGTTTTATAGTGCGTTGCTTATAATCGTCTTCTTTTCAAAAAGAAGATTAAACACTTTAGAAAATAAAGTATATTCTACACTAGCAATAATTAATTTTATTAGTTTAATTTTAGAACTTTTTTGTTATTTAGTTACACTAAATCATGAAAAATTTCCCATTCTTACCCCCATCATCAATAAAACTTATTTAGTACTTTTATTAACCTGGCTGAGCTTGTTTGCTTATTATACTTTTTTAATTTCTTTTAAAAAAAGAATTAATTTAAGATTTAATAATAAGGAATTATATAAAAAAATTAGAGGAATTTTTCTAAAAATATATTTAGTAGTAGCATTTGCATTATTAGTATTACCATTATATTATAATAATGCAAATCTAAACTCAGTATATTCTTATGGACCAAGTAGTTTATTATGTGCAATAATGAGTTCGATTTGTATTATAGCTAGCTTGCTATTTATGTTAATAGGTTATAAAAATATCCAAAAGAATAAATTTATTCCCCTAATAGGATATACAATCATTTTTCCTATTATAATATATATCCAATATAAATATCCAGAATTATTATTAACAACACCAGTAGAAACATTTATTACATTTCTATTATATTTTACAATCGAAAATCCAGATTTAAAAATAATTGACGAATTAAGTGATGCTAAACAAAGAGCGGAGGAAGCAAATAGAGCCAAAACTGAGTTTTTACACGAAATTTCTCACGAAATAAGAACTCCCCTTACAACAATTATTGGTTTCACAGATTCACTTTCAGATAGAAAGCTAGATAAAGAAGCAAAAAGTGACTTAGCAAATATTTCTTCTTCTGTAACAAATTTATTGCAAGTAGTAAATGGAATTTTAGATATTTCAAAACTAGAGTCCAAAAGAATTAATATTGTAAAGAAAAGATATGATCTAGTAACAATGTTAGCAGAATTAGTAGATTTTTCTAAAGAAATTATAATCAAAAATAAGGTAGAATTAAGAACCTGTTTTGATACAACATTACCAGAAGCATTATATGGAGACTATGTCATTTTACGACAAATATTATTAAATTTACTTGCCAATTCAATAGAAAGAACAAAAATAGGATATATAGAATTCAATGTTACTTCAGTGAATAAAAATAATATTTGTAGATTGATTATTTCTTTAGAAGATACAGGAGGAACAATCAAAAAAGAGAAATTAGAAAAAATATTTTTAGATAAAGAAAACAATAATATAGAAGAAGATTTACTAGAAGGAATAACATCATCTCTTATAACAACAAAAAAATTAGTGGATCTAATGGGAGGTACAATAGTTGCTCAAAATGTATATGGAAGAGGGCGCAAATATACCGTTGCGATAGATCAGGAAATCGTATATATGACTAAAAATACTAGCCTAGAAAATAAAAGAGAAGAAGAAATCAAAGAAATGGGTGACAAGCGAGTCCTAATTGTAGATGATAATAAATTAAATATCAAAGTAGCAGAACGTTTATTAAAAAGATACAATGTAGAAGTAGAGTCTGTTCTAAGTGGAACAGATTGTATAGAAAAAATAGCATCAGGAGAAGCTTATGACTTAATTTTAATGGATGATATGATGCCAAATATGAGTGGAGTAGAAACTTATAAAAGATTAAAACAAAATTCTAATTTTCAGACCCCGACTGTAATGCTAACAGCCAATGCAATAGATGGAATGAAAGAAAAATATTTGCTTCAAGATGGCTTTGATGAATATATTGCTAAACCAATAGAGAAAAAAGAACTAGATCGTGTAATGAAAAAAATATTTAGATAAGGAGAAGAAAATGTTAGAGAAACTAAAAAAAGATATGATTGTAGCAATGAAAGAAAAAGATAAAGAAAGATTAACAACAATTAGACAAATAAAAGCATCGGCAGATAAAGAACATATTGATAAAAAGAGAGAAATAAATGATGATTTAATTATAGAAGTAGCATCAAAGCAAGTGAAATTATTAAATGACTCAATTAAAGAATTTGAAAAAGGGAATAGAGAAGATCTAATCGAAAAAGCACGAAAAGAACTAGAAATAATAAGAGAGTATCTTCCAGAACCTATAACAGAAGATGATGTGGATCAAATATTAGAAGAGGCCTTCCAAAAATTAAAACCTGAATCCATGCGTGATATGGGCATGGTAATGAACGAAGTAACACCAAAAGTAAAAGGACGATATGATATGAGCAAGATTAGTGCAAAAATTAAAAGTAAATTAAGTTAAGATCCTATGATCTTTTTATTTTATCATAAAGGGATCGTCTTAATTTTGATTATTATATTCTTTATTTAAATAAAGACAGACCTCTTTAAAACATTTTAATAATCCAATTTTATTATCAAGTTCACAAATATTTAACAGGTAAAGAATCTGAATAAACTTAGTTCTAGAAAAGCAAATGTGAATAAAATCAAAATTATCTGATAGTATTTATGCATTATTAGACGTTAACAAGCTTAAGATATTCTTTATTAATAATAGTACTACTTTTTTAGAAAAAAGTTTTTTCTTGTCCTAAATTTATTTTATTTTCTATATCTACTAAAAAATTAAGGTAATCCTTTAGGACTTTATTATTAATACGATAATAATTTTTGTACCTCTTTCTGTAAATTAAATTAAACTATGTTCCCTCAATTTCTTAATTTTATTATTTAAACTGGATATAAGCATATTTAAAAATCTAACTAATTCCATCTAGGAGTATCAAGAATCATGCATAAAATGATTTCTTGTAACTCTGAAAGTATTGATAATCCATATATTAAATCTCCCATAATAATAAAACAATAAAACTAAATTTATACTATTATAATATTAAAAAATACAACAATACATTATGCTAGAATAGTGAAAAAATTGATAATATAAAAATTAAAATGTCCGAAAACTATATAAAATCACTTTTACTAAAAGTAGATAGTTTGATATAATAAAGTAGGTGAATAGTAATGAAGGACTTTAAAGAAAAACTAGCTCTCGTTCCAACAAAGCCAGGTAGTTATCAAATGAAAGATAAAGAAGGGATAATAATATATGTTGGAAAAGCCAAAAATTTACAAAGAAGACTAAGAAGTTATTTTACTAGAACTTTAACAGGAAAAACTAAATCTTTAGTAGAAAGTATAGATGATTTCGAATATATTGTTACATCATCAGAATTAGAATCCTTAATTTTAGAAATAACCCTAATCAAAAAATACAATCCTAAATACAATATTTTATTAAAAGATGATAAATCTTATCCCTATATTGAACTAACTAATGAAACTTATCCAAGATTGAGAATAGTAAGAAATATCAAAAGGAAAAAAAATAAGAATCATATTTATGGGCCATATCCTAATGTCTCAGCTGCTAGAAAAACGGTTAATATGATTAATAGAATATATCCACTAAGAAAGTGTGAACACCTTCCCAAAACACCATGTCTATACTATCATATTAGTGAATGTTTAGGATATTGTTCTAAAAAAATAGAAAAAGAAAGAATAGATAATATTTCAAAAGAGATTATTACATTTTTAAAAGGAGATAGTACTCATATCGAAGAAAAAATAAAAGAAGAAATGAAAAAATCAAGTGAAGCACTAAACTATGAAAAAGCCTTAGAATTAAAAAATATGTTAGAAGATATTGAAATCACTTTGAAAAAACAAAAAATTGATTTGAATAAAAATGCTAATTTTGATTTAATAAATTATCATCAAGATAAGAACTATCTATCTATTGAACTATTCTTCGTTAGAGAAGGTTTATTATATGGTAGACATAAAGATATTCTTCAAACATTAGGAAATATTGATGAAGAACTAATAGAATATATTATTAAATATTATGAAAAACAAGGACTATTGCCAAAAGAATTATATGTACCCAAAGATATCGACTATAAACTATTAGGAGAGTATCTTAATATTAAAGTCTCTGTTCCATATCGAGGAAAAATTAAGAGTCTTTTAGATTTAGCTAGCATAAATGCCAAAGAAAATTTGGAAAATATAGAAGAGTCATTAGAAAAGGATGAAAAAGCGAGAAAAAAGGCTTTAAAAGAATTAGCTAGTATCCTTAAATTAGAAAAAATATCAAGAATCGAGTCATTTGATAATTCCCATTTATTTGGTACTTATTATGTTGGAGGAATGGTTGTTTTTGATGATTTTTTACCTAATAAAGATCTATATCGTAAGTATAAGATTTCAACCAAGGTTAAAGATGATCTTGCAGCAATGAAAGAAGTACTTTATAGAAGATATTTTAAAGTTATTATGGAAGAGTCTTATAAACCGGATTTAATTGTTTTAGATGGTGGTCAAAATCAAATTCAAGTATGCAAGGAAATATTAAAATCCCTAAATCTTGCTATTCCCGTAATTGGTTTAGTTAAAGACAATAAACATAGAACCAATCATCTATTAAACGAAAATTTGGAAGAAATAAAAATAGAATCTACGAGTAATCTTTTTCTCTATCTATCAAAAATCCAGGAAGAAGTCCATCGTTTTGCAATTACTTATCATAGAAATATTAAATCTAAAGGCTTATTAGTCAGTACACTGGACATGATACCAGGTATTGGGGAAGTAAGAAGAAAAGAGTTACTAAAAAAATTTGGTTCTTTTAAAAAGATAAAAGAAGCTTCTTTAGAAGAATTAGAGGAGATTTTAAACAAAGAAACAGCAAAAAAATTATTTGATTATTTGAGAAATAACTAGTAATTTGAGAGATAAATAGATATAATAAAGATAAGAATAGGTGATCTGATGAAAAAAAATAATAAAGGGTTTACATTAGTAGAAGTAATCGCAGTGATTGCTATACTTAGTATACTAAGTGGAATAACAATTTCAGCAGTCACAAAATTAACAACAAATTCTAAAAAAAAGACATACAAAAATTTTGAAGATAATTTAAAAAAAGCTTCAAATAATTATTTAATTAGACATAACGAATTAGCAGAAGAAGAAAATTTAAAATTGGATGCCCAAACTTTAATTGATGAAGGTTTTTTAGAAAATTTAACCGATCCAACTAACAAAAAGGAAAGCTGTAACGAAGATAGTTATGTTATTATATCAGGAAAAAGAGAAAATGCTACAGATTACAATATCACTTATTCTTATGATGTATGTTTGAAATGTCCTAATTATAGTTCTTCTAAATGTCCTGTCACTCCTCCTAGTGAAGAGATAAAACCTTCTTGTCCAGTGATAAATGTAAATATAACATACGACCATCCATCACTTACAAATCAAAATGTAGTTGCCAAATTAAATACGCCTAATGAAAAAATAAAGATAAAGAATAATGGAGGAAGCGATAGTTACACATTTAAAGAAAATGGAGGTTTTAAATTTAAATATATAGATGAGGAAAACAACTGCGAGGGTAGTATTACAGCAACGGTAAATTGGATTGACAAAATTATTCCAACCGCTATTATTGAATATAGCCATAATGAAAAGACAAGCGAACCTGTTATTGCAATATTAACAAAAGAAACAGAACCTATTACTATCATTAATAACGATGGAAAAAATAATTATATTTTCCAAGAAAATGGTACTTTTGAATTTATTTATCAAGACCAGGCTGGGAATATTGGAAAAACACTCGCTAAGGTAGATTGGATTGAAAAAACTTCTGTTGAAAAACCTGAGCCTACACCTGATCCATCTCCAGACTCAAACGTTGATCCTAATAATCCACCAAAGTCAGACAAAGATTTAAATGAGGAAGAATCAAATCCTAATCACCCTTTCGATTCTGAAAACAATTCAAATAATACTGATAAAAAAGATCCAAATCATTCAACAGAAAAAGATTCTATAATAAAAGAGGATAAGAATGACTCAAAAGAGGAAAAGAAAAAGAAAAAAGTGAATTTTGCTTTACTATTTGAGATTATAGTAATCATAATATTAGTATTAATTTTCTTCTTAATTAAAAAGAAAATTAAAAAACAAAACAATTACATAGATTAAAAATTATTAAAAAGACTGAAAGTGACCTGAATCCCAAAAGTTAGACAGTTTATTAATTAGTGGATTGTAGCCTATAATTCATAGGAGACAGTCCTTTTATTTTTACCATTATATTTTTCTGAACTATGTTATAATAAAAACAGGAGTTGTAATCATGAGTAAAATAAAAGTAATGGACGAAATCCTTGCTAATAAAATAGCAGCAGGGGAAGTAGTAGAAAAAATGATGAATATAGTCAAAGAATTAGTAGAAAATTCGATTGATGCTGAAAGTAATGAAATAAAAATAGAACTACTTGATTCTGGAACAAAAATGATTAAAGTGAGTGATAATGGTGTAGGAATGGATAGAAATGATTCATCACTTGCATTTTCTAGACATGCAACAAGCAAACTATCTAGTCTACATGACCTATTTAACATTTCATCATTAGGATTTCGTGGAGAAGCTCTACCTTCAATCGCTTCTATTTCTAAAGTATTATTAAAGACTTCCAATCAAAAAGAAGGTACAATCATAAAAATAGAAGGTGGGAAAATAATTGAAAATACACCATCAGATTTACAAAAAGGAACGGATATAACGGTGACAGATATATTCTATAATACCCCTGTTCGTTTAAAATACATTAAAAATTTATATACAGAACTTGCTAATATAGTAGACTATGTCAATAAAATGGCCCTTTCCTATCCACATATAAAATTTACATTAATAAATAATGGAAAAACTCTATTAAAAACAGATGGATCCTCTAATCTTTTAAAGGTCATCTATGAAATATATGGGAAAGATGTATCTAAAAAAATGATAGAGATTAGAGGAGAAAATGAGGATTACTCGATAAGTGGCTATATGTCGTATCCAGAAGTATCCAGATCAAATAGAAATTCAATTACAACATTAATAAATGGACGTCTCATCAAAAATAATGAACTAATTAAGATGATTACAGATGCATACCACACTTATATTCCAAAAGATAAATTTCCTATTTTAATATTAAATATTAATGTAGATCCAATTTTAGTAGATGTTAATATTCATCCAACAAAAATGGATGTAAAATTTTCCAAAATAGACATGTTAAAGGATTTAATAAAAGAAACCATCCAACAAAATTTAAAAAAATTAATCCTAATTCCATCTGCCACAGTGAGGTCATCTTTTTCTATTAATGAAGTAGAAAAAAATCAAGAAAAAGAATTAGTCAAAGAGGATAATCAAAAAGAAGTTAACACAATTATATTAGAGGAAGACAATACCTTTGATATTAAAGAAGAACAAGTAACTTACAATGAAGGCAAAATAATAGAACAAACTTCTATAGAAGAAACAATAGAAAACACTCCTTACAAAATTAAAAAGATGATTCCAAAAGGAATAGTTTACGAAACATATATCATAGCAGAAAACGAAGAGGGAATGTATATTATTGATCAACATGCTGCAGCTGAAAGGATTAATTATGAGAAATGTCTTCACAGTTTATTAAATCCTAAAGTTGAAAGGATGAATCTCTTCATTCCCATTTCACTAGAATTTCCAACAAATGAATTTCTAATTATAAAACATAATATAAGTCTACTAGAAAGTATAGGATTTGAAATAGAAGAGTTTGGAATGAACACATTTATTATTAGAACACATCCAACATTTATTAAAGAAGGAAGAGAAAAAGATGATATTTTAAAAATATTTCAGCTTGTAGCATCTAACGAGACATTTGATAGAGCAAAATTCATTGATCATACAGCAGCAACTATGGCATGTCGTATGTCAATTAAAGGAAACGATTATATTAATTTAGAAGAAGCTGAATTTCTTTTAGATACACTTAGCAAATGTGATAATCCCTTCAACTGTCCTCATGGGAGACCTACAATTATTACCTATACAAAGTATGAATTAGAAAAAATGTTTAAAAGGGTGATGGATTAATGAAAAAAATTATTGTAATAACTGGCCCTACAGCGGTTGGAAAGACAAAGTTAAGTGTATCTCTAGCACAAAAAATAAATGCTGAAATTATTAATGCCGATGCCATGCAAGTATATAAAAAATTAAATATTGGAACAGCAAAAATAACGGAAGAAGAAAAAGAAGGAATTCCTCATCATTTATTTGATATTATAGATTTAAATGATTCATATAGTATATATGATTATCAAAAAGATTGCCGAAAGAAAATAGAAGAAATCACAAAAAAAGAAAAAAAAGTCATTATAGTAGGAGGATCAGGATTATATATTAAAGCAGCTCTATATGATTATCAATTTTCAGAAGGAACAACAATGAATAAATATGAAGATTTAACAAATGAAGAAATATTAAATAAACTAAAAAATTATTCTAAAGAAATTGACATTCATCAAAATAATAGAAAAAGATTAGTAAGACTTTTGAATAAATATGAAAATAACGAAAAAATAACGAACAACAAACATAAGTTATTATATGATGTATCTTTTATTGGCTTAACTACCGAAAGAGAAAAATTATATAAAAAAATAAATGATAGAGTAGATATAATGTTTAATGATGGATTATTAGAAGAAGCCAAAAGTTTAAAGGGCTATGCTCAAACGTCTCGTGCCTTTCAAACTGCAATAGGGTATAAAGAATTCATTTCCTTTTTCAAAAATCAGGATAGTTTAGAAACGGTTAAAGAAAAAATTAAAACAAATTGCCGTCACTATGCCAAAAGACAGTATACTTTCTTTAAGCATCAACTTAACATAAAATGGTTTCAAACGGACTATAATAACTTTAATAATACAGTAGAAGAAATATATGCTTATTTAAAGGAGCAATAACTCATTTCATTATAAAAATTAGAGATTTTAAGTCTCTAATTTTGTTTTAATTCACTATAAACAACCTCATCAAAAGTATGTTCTCTAGTCTCAATTTCTTTTAACTTAGAAGTATCAATCAAGAAAAAATCTTCTTCAATTAAATTAGTACCATCCTGGGTAACAGGATCATCCCAAGTCAAATCTAAATGATACCACTTTTGATCAAGTTTAACAGCATTCCAAACATGATGTTCAGAAGAAACTTTATAATTCTCAATGCCTAGATCATTTAAAAATATCGCCATACTATCTGCATAACCACCGCATAAAGAATAACCCTGAAGTAAAGTACCATAAGCAGTATCAGATTTATACTTAATAATATTATTATCACTTCTATCAGAATCATATACTGCATGATCTATAATATAATCATGATATTTTTTTATCAAACTTCTAATATCTGTATCTTGATAACCAATATTATTTTTAATATCCTGAGTTTTACTTTTTAATATATTGATATCATCCTTACTATAGGTATGATAGGCCCTAATAGTAACCTTACCAGTGGTATCATAAGTAGTTTCAATATGCTTAAAGCTATTAAATGGATGAACAAAATTATTAATATTAGATAAGGTAACCTGATCATTAGCTAAATATTTAATATCTTGGATACATTCCTTATAGCTTTCAGGACAATAAAAAGTAAATTTTTCTTTACCAGCATTAATAGCGGTATAATAGATATTATATAAATCCTGCTTATTATTTGGACTAAAATCATCAGTATTTTGAACAAAGTTAAAACTATAATCACGATAATAATCATTTTTACTAGTTAATTTAACTATAGTATCTGTTTTAACAAAATGTTTCTGGTAAACCCTAACTACATCATCTTTATACATATAAGCAATACCAAGAATAATACATAATAGTCCTGTCACTAAAAACTTTTTCATATCCAATCACCTATAATTTAGTATACTATAAATCAAATATTTTAACTACGAAAAGTATAAAAAATATAAATAAAAGTGTAAATATTACTATTTCTGAAGAAGAACCCTATACTTATTATAAGAGGTTCACTATGAGGGTAAAATTTGGATTGATTATAATCGAAAAAGATAATATTATTCATCGGAGTAAGGACTTAGCATCATATCCTAGAACAAGAGAATTGATAACATCAAAGGAAAATATAAAAAGATCAAAAAGAATAAAAAATAATAAAAAAAGAATAACCATAAAAAATTATTCCATTCTATTTTTCATTTTGGTTAATCTGCTCTTTAAACGAGCTGCTTTATTTTTGTGTACTAATCCAGAACTCATTGCCTTATCTATTCTTTGAATAGCAATATTAAGCTTATTTCCTACTTCTTCAGTATTACCAGCCTTCACACATTTCTCAAAATTTTTAATTGCTGTTTTCATACTAGATGTAACATAAGTATTGATAACCTCTTTTCTAGCATTACTACGAACACGTTTTTTAGCACTATCAATATTTGGCATTTTTTCACCTCACTTTTATAAACATATTAATTTTATCAAATAATTCCTTAAAATGCAAATAAAAAGTGTAAATTTGTTCATCATAATAACAGGTGATAAGATGAGAGAAATTGATTTAAGTAAATTTGATTTAAGAACAGATTTGATTATTGATAACTTTATATCCGAAGAAAATCTACAAAAAATTGATTATAGAAAATCAGAAATAACAAAAGACATCATTTTAGAAGAAATTAAATTAAATAAAGAAACTGCAACCTTATGTAATAAATTACCAGGCTTATACAAAAGTATTTCTTTTAAAGATATAACAGATCATCATAATTTTAAAGAAGTAGAAAAAATCGTAACAGATACACTAATAAAATTTTTAGAAGAAATAAAAATAAAACAAGATTCATCTTGTTTACTAATAGGATTAGGAAATGTAAAATCAACTCCTGATGCCTTAGGTCCCAAAACAGTAGAAGGAATAATTGTAACACATCATATTTTGAATATCGGTCCATTAGAAGAGGGATATAGAGATATATCAATTTTAATACCTGGAGTTACTGGTACAACAGGAATCGAAACCAAAGATATTATTTTAGGAGTAGTTGAAAAGGTAAAACCGGATTTTTTAATTACAATTGATGCTTTAAAAACATCCAGTACTTCTAGAATAAATAAAACAATTCAAATAACCAATACAGGAATAGCTCCTGGAAGTGGAGTAAATAATACAAGAGTAGCTCTTAATGAAGAAACCTTAAATATTCCCGTTTTGTCAATAGGAATACCAACTATTATTGACTCTTCTACTATTGTAATTGATACGTTAAATTATTTATTAAAAAAACTAAGTTATGATAAGGATAATATTGGAAATTACAAAAATAAAATAGCCATTACCAAAGAATATGAAAATTATCAAAAAGAGTTAACAAAACAGGAGAAAGAAAAAATACTAGGTATAATTGGCACTTTAGATAATGAAAGTCTAAAAAAACTAATTGATGAAGTTTTAAATCCACTGGACTATAACCTTATGGTAACTCCAAAAGAAATTGATTTTTTAATTGATAAACTAGCAAAACTACTAAGTAACAGTCTAAACAATTCACTTCATAAAATAAAACGACAAAACTAAACATAAAATAAAACGACAAAACTAAACATAAAATAATGTTATCTTACTCTTAGAATATAAGAAAGAGTAGGGGTAATATGAAAAAAAGAATATCGTTAAAAAACCATACTAAAAAAAGAAAAATAAGTTATAAGTTTTTCTTTTTCATTTTTATCTTTATTTTATTTCTATCTTTAACATTTAACTATTTATTATCAAAAAATATCAACATTAATAGTAAGATATTGGTAAAATACCTATTACAAGATTCTAATCCCTATATCAAGAAGACAAAATCTGAAAAGAAAAGATTTTCTGTAATCAATCTCCTCAATTTAAATTATTATGCCTTCAAGGAAATAAAAACCAAAAAAAGTTCAAAACAAAAGCTAGAGGTAAAAAAAGAAGAACCCCTAATTTATTTATATAACAGTCACCAAACAGAAGAATATTCTAATAGTGATATGCCTTATAGCATTAATCCAACTGTTACCATTAACAATTATATTATGAGAGAAGTCTTTGAAAAAAATAACTATAAAACAATTATTGAAGAAAGAAGTATAAAAGATATCTTAAATATTAATAGTTGGAACTATGCTAGCAGTTATAAAGCAAGTAGAATTTATTTAGAGGATGTAAAAAATACTTATCCTTCCTTAAAGTATTTTGTTGATATTCATCGGGATTCGTTAAAAAAAGATAGAACAAGTATTACGATTAATGAAAAAAAATATGCCAAATTATTATTTCTTATAGGTTTAGAACATAATAACTATCAAGCTAATTTAACTCTCACAGAACAAATTAATAATAAAATAAACGAATTATATCCTGGACTAAGTAAAGGAATTTATAAAAAGGGTGGCCCAGGAGTAAATGGAATTTATAATCAAGACTTTTCACCAAATACAATTTTAATTGAAATAGGAGGAGCAGAAAATACAGTAGAAGAAGTCATGAATACTTCCCTTGCGATCAGCCATATAATAAGTGAGGTGATAAAAATCAATGAAGGGTAAAAATACGGCTAGATTAATTATTGCTTGTTTATTTTCTCTATTTTTATGTCTTTACATTACACAAGCTTTAGGCTATTATGAATTTACAAATTATAAAAAAACAACATTAACGACTAAAGGAATAGAAAAATTTGAACAAGATATCAAAGAAGGCAAAAAAATAGATGCTAAAGATTATATAGAAGAAGAAAAAAATTATAACAATCTTCTATCTAGAACATCCCTAACTATCTCTAACACCATTGAAAAAACATTTAATACATTAATGAATGCCTTTTTTAACGAATTATCTAAAGTTACAACCTAGCTTGCTTGGTCAAGACCTTTTCTAACAAGTTCAGCGATTTTCTTTTTTACATCATCATCTGCTTCATTCCAAAATAATTTAAAAAATACACCTAATCCTGGCAGAACCACCTCATCTTGATCATTAACAGAAGAAGTAATTGCTTCCATTATACTATTAACATCATCATTTTTGAAATTCTCAATTATATGTTGTCTAATCATTTCATCATCTCCTAAATATATTTTGTTCCAACAAAAAAAATATATACACAAATTATGGAATATGTTTTATAATAATGATGAGGTAAAAATATGAAAAAGAGAATTAAATATTCAATTATAATCGTAATATTGCTAATATTAATAATTAGTTCAATAGATATTTTTCAAAAAGCGAAAAAGAAAAAAGAAGATCAACTTGCTTTTGAAAAAGATAAAATTGCAAGCAAAGAAGCATATCATATTAGAAGAAATAATAATAAATATATAATCAAAAGTTCAAAATTAGAAGACAAAACATTACAAAATATTGATTACGATAATACAAGTGTCTATCTTTATTATGATAATAAAGAAAAGGCAACTTTATTAAAGTATAATATTGAAGAAAATAAAGTAGTAGTAATTAAAGAAGATTCAGCCGATTCACATGGTGGTATGCAAAAGATTGGTGCATATTATAAAATAGGTAATTCCATTTATGACTCGAAATTCAAAAAAATAAAGGATTATCCTACATTAGAAGAAAACGAATTACTATTTCCAAATTTAAAAGAAACATTAAAAAAAACAGAAAATGGAGTAGTGATTAAAGATTTAGAAACAAAAGAAGAAAAAGAACTGATCAAAAATGAAGAAGGCAAAATCTACAGCCCCTATCATATTAAAAATGATGGAAAATATCTTTTATTAAATAAAGAGGAAGAAAATAAAAAAAGTATAGTGGCACTAGATAGAGCAGGCAAAGTCCTAAATACTTTTGATTATGATCAAGAAAATAGAATAAAATCATTTTTATTACTAGATGATGTCCCATATTTATTAGAAACTAGCGAAAAAGAAGAAAAAAAAGCATATAAAATTTATAATACTCAAAATATGGACTTAACGTATAAATCACCAAAATTGTTAACAAATTATCTTTTTGACGACACTAAATTGATTTGTAATGATCAAGATGGGAATTTAAAGCTAATGGATTATGTAACAAAAGAAGAAAAAATCTTAATGCCAAAAAAGAAAAAAACACCAGTCGCTAATCAATTTATTTTGGCAAGCGATGGATATTCTCTTTTAGTTACATTAAAAGATCAAAATAATGAATTTTATATCTTTTATTTATAAAAAAGGAAATAAATCTCAAAAAACAAGCCCATATTTTTATGGGTTTTCTTTTTCCTTTAAATTTTATATAATATTGATGGTGGTAAAATGAAATTAAAGATAGAAAACGAACAATATGATATTATAATCGAAAAAAAAAGAGCAAATAAAAATACCTATATTAGAGTTAAAAACGATTTAAAAATTTATATTACAACAAGCATATTTGCAACAAATACCTACCTAAAAGGTTTACTTGAAAAAAATTATTCATCCATTGTGAAAATGATTGAAAAAGAAAAAATTAAACTAGAAAACAACAGTGATTTCCACTATTTAGGAAAACGCTACAATATCATTTATACAGAATATTGTGATCTTTCTTTTGGAGTAGATAAAGTGTTTTTAAATAAAGATTTTGACCTTGATAAATGGTATAAAAAGCAAGCTAAAATAGTCTTTAAGGAACATCTGGATAAAATTTATTCTATCTTTACCAAACAAATACCTTACCCTGACTTAAAAATTCGTAAAATGACAACAAGATGGGGTGTCTGTAATACAAAAATTAAAACAATAACTTTGAATTTAGAGTTAATGAAAAGAAATGAAAAATATTTAGATTACGTTATTATCCATGAGCTTTCTCATCTAATTCATGCCGATCATTCCCCTAATTTTTGGAAACTTGTAGGAGAAAATTGTCCAAATTACAAACAAATAAAAAAAGAGATGAAAAATTTTTAAGACTGTTTTTTCTTCTCTTTTTTTTGCTTTTCTTTACTCTTAATAGAAATATGAATATCCTCTATACTACTATTAGGAATGACAAAAGTATAAGAATCATGTTGTTCAGAAGATTTCTTCAAATCTTGATAATCGTTAGCTTTAAACTTCCTTTTTTCCATTATTCACCTCATACTAAGTATACCACAAATAAAAAAAATATGATATACTTTGATTTGAGAGGGATAATTTATGTTAATAACAAGTATAGAAAATGATAGAGTAAGAAAATATATAAAATTAAAAGATAAAAAATATCGTGATAAAACAGGACAATTTCTTGTAGAAGGGGCTCATCTAGTATTAGAGGCTTATAAAAATGGTTTAATTGATGAATTGATTTTAGAAAAAGAAGAAGTTTTTCCTTTAGATGTTAAAACCATTATCTATTTACCTATGGATATTATTACAAGAATCTCAACCGTTGAAACACCACAAACTATCATGGCATTATGTCATAAAAAAAACGAAGAAGAAAAATTAAAAGATAAAATTCTGTTAATTGATAATATTCAAGACCCAGGTAATTTAGGAACAATCATCCGAAGTGCTGTAGCCTTTAATATCGATACCATCGTCTTATCAGAAAATACAGTAGATTTATATAATCCCAAAACAATTCGGGCAACACAAGGAATGTTTTTTCATATTAATATTATAAAAAGAAATATAGAAGAAATAATTACCAAACTACATCAAGAAGAGATTCCGATTTATGGCACCTTAGTAGGACATGGAGAAGATGTTAGACAATTAACAGAAAAAGATAAACTAAGATATGCTTTAGTAGTAGGAAATGAAGGCAATGGAGTAAGAAAATCTATCACCGATTTATGCGATAAAAATCTTTATATTAATTTGAATGCTAATGTAGAAAGTTTAAATGTAGCAATTGCGACATCAATACTTTTATATGAGTTAGGAAGATAGTATGAAAAAGATTTATATAGGAAAAATTGTATCCACTCATGGCATTAAAGGAGAGCTAAAAATAATCTCAGATTTTCCTTTTAAAGAAAAAGTTTTTATTCCAGGAAATACTTTAATTATTGAAGAAAAAGAATATAAAATAAAGACATACAGACATCACAAAATATATGAAATGGTTACATTAAACAATTATAAAAATATAAATGAGGTAGAATTTTTGTTAAAAAAAAGAGTTTATCTAGATCAGAACAATTTAAATTTAAACGAAGATGAAATCTTAGATGAAGAATTAATCACATATAAAGTAGAATCCAATTTAGGAAAAGGAGAACTTACAGAAATTTTTTATGCAAGCGAAAAAAACAAAATTCTAAGAATCAAAATTCATAATCAGGAAGTTCTAATTCCAATGAATAGTCCATATTTTAAAAAGATAGATAAAAAAACGCAAAAAATAATAGTAGAAATAATAGATGGGATGATTTTATGAAAATCGATATTTTAACTCTTTTTCCAGAAATGTTTGAACAAGTATTTTCATCTTCTATAATAAAAAGAGCAAAAGAAAAGAATCTAGTAGAAATTAATATGCACGACTTTAGAATATTTTCCAAAGATAAACATCATAAGGTAGATGATACACCATATGGTGGTGGACCAGGAATGGTTCTTTGCCCACAACCTATATTTGATTGTGTAAATACACTAAAAACTAAAGATAGTTTTATTATCTTATTAACACCTGACGGAAAAACCTATCAGCAAGACTTAGCTTATAATCTATCAACAAAAAAGCATCTAATTATCATATGTGGACATTATGAAGGGTTTGATGAGAGGATTAGATCCCTTGCTGATTTGGAATTATCAATAGGAGATTATGTTTTGACAGGGGGAGAATATGCAGCTATGGTTGTCGTAGATTCCATTACTAGATTAGTAAAAGGAGTAATTGATGAAGAATCCCATTTAAATGATTCATTTAATAATCACCTTTTAGACTATCCAAATTATACAAAACCAAGAATCTATAATAATATGGAAGTTCCTGAAGTTTTAGTTAGTGGTGATCATAAAAAAATAGCAGAATACCGCTTGCAGCAGAGTATCAAAAGAACAAAAGAAAGAAGACCAGATTTACTAAAAAAAGCAGGAATAAAAGAAAGTAGATGATCAACATGAAATATGTGATAAAGAAAGAAAAAAAGAATAGTATTGTATCAACTAAAATTATAATAGAAGGGTTTCATTTGCCATCAAGAACAAATCAATTTACTGTAGATGGTCACAAAATCACAAATATTATGATTATAAATAAAAAATTAGCTTCTCCTTTTGTAACTAAAATTGTGATGAAAAAATATCAAAAATTAATCAAAATACTAACAGAACTTTTTGTTAGTGAAGAAGACCCTGGTACAACCATGAATGAAATATTAAATAAAATAGAAAAATTCAAAGATGAGATCAAAAGAAAATATCGTCGATATCTTAAAAGGCAAGAATTAGAAAAGATGTCTAATGAATTAAAGATCTTAAGACAAGAAGCCAAAAGAAAACAAACTGAGCTTTATTTTATAACAAGAGAAAGAACTGGTAATCGTACAAGATAGTAGTTTAATTCAACTTAATAATAAAATAGAAGTATATACAGTTCAATTTATATATACCTGCCTACTATTTACAAATAACACAATAAACATTTGCTAATAATGGAAAACTATGATATTATATGAAAACATAAAACAACTAGTAGGAGGAAGAGATGGATAGAAAGAAAAAAAAGTCAGCAATATTAATTATGTTATCTTTAATATTATCAACAGCGGGTTGTAAACAAGATGACACTTATAAAAATAATAGTTATAATATAGTAGAAGAAATTATAGATAATAATCCCTTTTACCAAGAATATCATCTTAGCCAAACATATAAACAGATATATTCCCCATTTTATCATACTTACTTAAATCAATTTTTCGATTATTTAAATAAAGAACAATATAATACATTTTTAAATATCATTAGAGAAATGGATGAAGCTGAAATAAATGATTACGATTATAATAAAACTATTGATTATTTAGATAAGATAATGGGGTGTCAAAATAATCAATATGGAAGAGGAGTATACCATGCTTTTAATGCCCGCATAGTCTATGAAAACGTTTATCTTTCATACAAATTTAACACCGATATATACAAGGAAATAAATACCTTAAGATCGATTATTAATAACGATGATGCTTTTTTCTCATCACTATTTTCTAAAGATATAGACAAATTTATTGAATGTATTCAAAATAATACTGGCTTAGAAAATAAAGATTTAATTCAAGCGTTAATTGTTAATATGGATTTATATTATGATATAGAATCAAAAGAAGAAACTATTTTTATAGAATTCAAGGAAGATTATTGTAAACAAATAAAAAATATAATGAGTACTTTAGTAAAATCAAAACTTACAACAGATCAGAAATTTGCTAATACCTTATATGGAAAAATTCTTAAAAATAGTAACTATACAGAAGACTCCTATACTAGTAAGGCTATTCAAGAACTTTTAGGCGACGAGACTGAATTCTATTTATCAAGTGAAAAGTACCATGAAAGTTATAATTTTTCTCTTTCATCTGAGTATTTATATTCTAATATTTCACTTTCTAAAGTAAAGAATTTAAAAGTAACCGAAATAATTGATAAAGCCGATATAGAAGATAACACATATTATCGCGATACAATGACGATTATGATTCATTTAATTGATCCTGATATATTTCTTGGCCAGCATTCACCCAGTACCAAGAGAAAATTAATGTATGAAAATTTAAAAGAATATTTTAAAAATAT
Source organism: uncultured Clostridia bacterium (assembly GCA_947643225.1). Classification (GTDB taxonomy): domain Bacteria; phylum Bacillota_I; class Bacilli_A; order RF39; family UBA660; genus UBA2730. The sequence goes on along the minus strand of CANRVH010000013.1, from coordinate 9,438 downwards.
AGAAGAATTTGATGAGTTCTTTTTAATTGTTTCTTGCGATTCACCAAAAAGAAAGATATGGGATATTTATTTTAACATATTTAATCTTCGTATTAAAGAAGATGGAATAACGATAGATGATTTTACTCGTTATACATCATTAGCGAATTTAATCAATGATCATAAATTTATTTTTTATCATTGGGATTCTGATGATGGGCATTATCCAGAAAAAGAAATAGAAAATTTACCTAAGGAAGAGGCTGAAAAAATAGTTACCACAACAACATCTAATAATCGTTTGCTTTCAAGAATGAGAAATTGTAAAGAGTATTTAACCATGACCGAAAACATATTAAAAGAAAATGATTTAGGATACGAAATGGTCTACAATCCAGATTGTAAATTTGAATATAGATATGGAATAATTGTAGTAAAAGATGATTCAAATTGTGTAATCAGTCAATCAATTGAACCCAAAAGTGGAAGATATAATGGCATAAATATAATATATTACGAAATACCTAAATATTTTGAAGAAGGAAGAGCGATTACAGCATTTAACAATATAGAAAATAGGCTAACAATAAGTGAGATTGAAGGATTGAAAGAAAACTTTTTTGATGAAATAAGCCAAAAGGAAGTAAATGGTTTCATAGTAAAAATAAACCCGCAAGAAAAAGAAGAATATCAACCAATCAGATTTATGGAATACTATATGCATTTTGCAGAAAAAAGAATTCATAAAAATAAAGAATACACACTAGAAATAAAACAATGAAATATTGTTATATAAGTAAAGATAAAACGAAGAAATAATCGAATATTTTGAAAATAAATCTAAGAGGTTGCCTTGATTTTTAAAAACAATTATGATACAATTAAACCTGTCAAAAGAAGTGATCCGCTAATAAAATAAGATTATGATCTCTAATTAATAATAGAAAGGATGAATCTCATGAATTTAATTGACAAAATTAACAAAAAACAACTCAACCCTAACATACCAGAATTTCGTGTTGGTGATACAGTAAGAGTTGACTACAAAATTATCGAGGGTGGAAAAGAACGTATTCAGGCCTATGAAGGTATTGTTGTTGCGCGTCGTAATGGAAGTGTTTCAGAAACATTCACTGTTAGAAAAATTTCATCAGGTGTCGGAGTAGAAAGAATATTTCCAATTCACTCGCCAAAAATTGCTAATATTACGGTGATACGTAAGGGAAAAGTTAGACGTGCTAAACTTACATTCTTAAAAGATAAAGTAGGTCGCTACAGAATTAAAGAAAGAGGACAAAAATAAGGACCAACTCCTTATTTTTTGTTTTGGAATAGTTAATGAAAAGTATAATGAAGGAAATAATACCATATATTATAATTATTTTAGTCGTGATTTTAATTAAAACATACATTGTCTCACCAATTAGAGTAAACGGAAGTTCAATGTATAGAACACTTCACGATAAGGATATTATGATCTTAAATAAAACAGCATATTATAATCATTCTATTAAAAGATTTGATATAGTAGTAGTGAAAGTTGAAAAATCAAAATTTATTCCTCGTAAAGAACACATTATTAAAAGAGTAATAGGCTTACCTGGAGATAAAATTGAATATCGTAATAACTGTCTGTATATTAATGGAAAAAAAACAAAAGAAAACTTTCCTCATGCCGAAACTGCTGATTTTAATATCAAAGATCTTGGTAGCATAACAGTACCTGAGAATCATTATTTTGTTTTAGGGGATAATAGAATAAATTCAGTAGATAGTAGATTGCTAGGCTTTATTAAAAAGGAAAATATAATTGGAAAAGCAAAATATACTATACTCCCAATTTCTCGATTTGGAGTCAAAAAATAATAATATAGAATAAATGAAGAAAATTTAATCAATATAAATGATTTTTCTAAAGTGGAGTCCAAAAAAATAACCACAACTAGAAAATAGAAAACATGATAACAGACATTTTTCGACAAAATACGACATTTTAATAAATTATAATTCCTGAAGAGGGTTTCGTAAAAAGGAGCCCTGAATTGTGAATTATAATGAAGAAACAAAAAAAAGAATAAAAAAATTAATTCATTTGAGTATGAATAAGGAAGTAGACGATGAATATATACATTCATTTATAAAAATTATAAATGATGATCTGATCTTTTCTGAAAGAGTCAAACTAAATAAAAATGATAGAAAAGATATGATGAAGACAAATACAGACATGAAAAATTTAGATATTGCCTATAATATTGAATTAATGAAGCAACATTTTTCAAAATCATATAGCAAAATAGATAAACAATTTGTACCCAGTGTCACTTTATTTTATAGTTATTGGATTTCATTTGTATTACTACATGAACTAACACATCTATATCAAAAATTATGTGCTAGAGATTCTATTTCTGAATATCTAGAAGTAAATAAATTATATAAAATTATTTATGATTCCTTTAGTCATTTTGGAAAACTTGACTTATTGAAATATGGTATTTTTCATGATACATATTGCTTAGAAAGAAATGCAAATATTACCTCTGCTAATTTTTTAGTAGAAACTTTTGAAGACACAGAATTAGATGCATATTCAAAAGCTTCATATATGAATCAATTATTAGGAAATGGTTATTATTTAAAAAAAGGAAAAATTATATCACCCGTTGAAAGAACGTTTAAATATTTAAAAGTTAAAGAAAAGATAGAGACAGATTCATTGCCCTTTGAAACATTATTTACACACGGTTTTAACATAGCTAATATTGATTTTCATTTTTTATATGACGAAATATTAAGTAGTGGAGGAATCGTAAATTATGAGGAAACAATGAATAAAATGAAAATTCTTAGTAGAAGTGAAGTATAAGTGAGAAAAGACTAATAGTATAAAAAATATGAAATGTTTGTAACAAATATAAATTAAAAATTTGAGAATATTTTCTATTAAAGAAATTCAACAGATAAAAAAACAGGCCAACGACAATAGAAACAAAACTAAATGATAAAAAGACTGTTAAAAAAATATTTTAGTAGAAATAATAAAAATACAGATTCTAAAGATATATTAGTTGTAGAATCTGTATTAAATTAAATAATTAGTTGTATTCTTAAAAAATATAGGTAAAAATAAAGGAAAATTGTATTTATTAAATTATATTAAAAGATTAGTTGCAAAGGTATGTGAAAAGCATATTTTTTTGATGTTCAAATAAAAAGAAAGAGAGGAATGATATATGAATTATGGAATATTTAGAAGTCAATCAATAATGACTATAAATGATTTAGCACAAATAGGATCACATAACAAACGTGAGAAAAAGGCTTATAAAAGCAACCCAGATATAAAATTGGAATTAACCAAAAATAATATTGAATTAGTACCCTTAGCAGAGAAATATGTTAAGGGTTTTAAAGACTATATAAAAGCCATTTTAAAGGCAATAAAACACTTTTTTAGGGAATTATTGGCAACGAACCTACAAAACTACGACTGAAATAAGAGAATATTATGATACTAATGATTTTGATACAAATGATGTTTATGATATTTCAAAAAGCACTATTAAAAAATGAGTTATTTGATTATGCAGGTGTTCCTAATTATTTAAAGACAAGTAAAAAAAATTACAAAGAAAAAGACAAAGATGATTTTGAAATAAGCTTGTAGAAATTATTCATCATCTTTTAAGAATTTATACATTGGCTGATTTAATACAACCGAAATTTTATAAAGTGTTTCTAAAGAACAACCTATTTCACCTTTTTTGAACTCCAATCTTCTTACAAAATCATAAGACCGCCCAATATCTACAGCCAATTGCTCTTGAGTAATCCCAGCTTTTAAACGATATTTTCTAATATTATTGGAGATTGTTAGCATAAAATTATCATTAAAGGAAAAATTTCTTTTGAATGTAGTCAATATAATCACCTCAAAATTTCTTAATTATATTGTCTAATAAAATACTTTTAATGTCCGGTAACACAAAAGTCCTGTTTAGGTGTTTTATATTTTAATTTTTAATGATATAATAGATTACAGTAGGATATAGAAAAACTTTAAACAGTAGTATCCTAAAAGGAAAAAGGAGGTATGAAATGCGATATTCGGTGGCAAAGCCAATGAAACCTTGGCAAGAAATACTATTTGGATTAATATTTGCAGTTGTTGGAATTGGTTTATTGTTATTTTCAGTATCAACTATTAAAACTTATAGTGAGAAAAGTAAAACATTCACTGAAACTACTTCAGTAGTAGTTGATTATGCTTATGATGATGAGGGATTAGAAGCCATTATTGTTGAATATACAGTTGATGGAAAAGCTTATAGAAAACAATCTAATTCATATTCTAATATGCCTAAATCAAAAGGTACAAAAGTTAAAGTAAAATACAATCCTAATAATCCAAGTGATGCAATATGGGTTAACGATAGTACAAATATTGTGTTCCCACTTGTTGGTGGATTATTTGCATTAGTAGGCATAATTATTGTTGCGAGTAGTTTTAAGAAAATGAAAAGTATAAAAGATACTCCTGCTGTAGAACAATCTAATGGATTATATAATAGTGCCGATGTTGTTAATACATTTCAAAACAACAAAAATTTAGTACAACAAACTTCTCAATTTCAACAAACAGTGCAACCACAATATAATCAGAATGAACATTTTTTTCAAAATCAACAACAAGTAATCCAATCACAACAACCTATTGGCAATCAAGTCCAAGATACTTTTACACAAAATACTAACTTTGCAAATAGACAAGATCAAACGAATAATCAAAATAATACAAATTCAAATTTATAGGAGGAAAAAATTATGTGGATTTATATTTTAATTGCAATTATAGTTATAATTGTTATTTATGCTTTTGCTTTATATAATAGTTTTGTAAAGTTAAATAATAAAGTAAAAGAGGCATTCTCTACTATGGATGTGCATTTAAAGAAAAGATGGGATTTAATTCCTAATATAGTAGAAACAGTAAAAGGATATGCTAAACATGAAAAAGATACTTTAAAAGAAGTTGTAAACTTACGAAATAGTGCTTATGATAGTATGTCAGATGATGATAAGATGAAAACTAATGAAAAATTATCTACACGCATCAATAAAATTATGGCTTTAGCAGAGGCTTATCCTGATTTAAAAGCTAATGAGAATTTTAAAGATTTAAGTAATCAACTAACAAAAGTTGAAGATGATATTGCTAATTCTAGAAAATATTATAATGGAGTTGTTAGAATGTTTAATAATAAAGTTGAAATGTTTCCAAGTAATATTTTTGCTAGTATTTTCGGCTATAAATCAAAGGCAATGTTTGAAGCAAGTGCAAATGAAAGAGAAAATGTTAAAGTAGAATTATAATGGAGGAATAAGAAATGCAAAAAAAATTAAAAAAAGCCTTTTTTATGATTTTATTAATTATTTCTATAGTTTTTCTTCCAAATAATGTGAGTGCTTTATCTACGCAGTACAAAAGCATTAATGAAGAAATTATATCGTTAAATGATGATAATAGTAGTTTTCAATTTACAAAAATAAATTTCAAAAATTGGTCTAATTCTCAATATCCAACTTTTGGACTTTCAGGAGTAGTTTATAATGGCAATAATTATGATGTTTCATTTCTTGCTACTGCAACATATTATGATTCAAATTATAATGTAATTGCAACAACTTATGATAATCAATTTGTACCAGCAGGAGAATATAATTCATATAGTCATATGTCTAATTTAAGCGAGATAAAAAGTGGATATACAGCAAATGATATTGTTTATTATAAATTAAATGTTGAAATTAATAAAAAAGGAATAATAAATAATAATTCAACAATGACAAATAATAGTAATACTACTATTCCAAGTAAAAATAGTAATTATAGTTCTTATGAATACGTAATTGATAAATATGATATTAATATTATTGTAAATGAAAATAATACTTTTGACATTACTGAGACTATTACTGCTTATTTTAATGTTTCTAAACATGGTATATATAGAACTATTCCTTTAAAAAATAACATTACACGATTAGATGGAACAACATCAAAGAATAGAGTACAGATATCTAATTTAAGTGTTGATAACGAATACACAACTTCTAGAGAAAATGGAAATTATAAAATAAAAATAGGATCAGCCAGTCGTACTTTAACAGGAGAGCAAACCTATATTATTAAATATACTTATAATATTGGAAAAGACCCAATAAAAGATTATGATGAGTTATATTACAATATAATCGGAACAGATTGGGACACTGTAATTGGAAATGTAACATTTAATATTACAATGCCAAAAGAATTCGATTCTAGTAAACTTGGCTTTTCCTCTGGAAGTTTAGGCTCAACAAATAATAGTAATGTTAAATATAATGTTAATGGTAATAAAATAACAGGAAGTTATAATGGTATTCTTGGAGTTGGCGAAGCATTGACTATAAGGAGTGAATTGCCTGAGGGATATTTTATCGGTGCGGGACTTACAATAAATTTTATGGATTATGTAATGTTTTTAATACCAATATTATTTTTGGGAGTAGCAATATTCTTATGGTATAAATTTGGTCGTGATGATCAAGTTATAGAAACTGTAGAATTTTATCCACCTGCTGGATTTAATAGTTTAGAGGTAGGTTTCTTATACAAAGGAAAAGCTGAAAATCAAGATGCAACTTCATTACTTATATATCTTGCAAATAAAGGATATATTAAAATAACAGAAACAGAAGAAAAAACTTTATTTTCGAAATCCAAAGGATTTAAAATAACTAAATTAAAAGAATATGATGGAAACAATGTTAATGAACAAATATTTTTAAATGGATTATTTACTAAACGGGCATCATTTACTTCATTATTTAGTAAAACTCCTGAAACACCTACTGACAATATTAATGAGGTAACATCAATGGATTTATATGATAAATTCTATATTACTATGGGAAAGATATTATCTAATATAAATAATAAAGAAAATAAAAATAAAATTTTTGAAAAATCTGCATCCGGAAAAACTGTATTTATTGTGTTAATGATTATAGCAACTTATTGTTTAATCACTATACCGCCAATTTTTACATATGGAGAACCTGCTACTTTAATCTTTGCATTATTGTTCCCAGGTATTGGATTTTCTTTAATGTTTTCAATGTTATTTGGGGGAACTCAAACTATTTATGTAAATGGTAGAGCGACTCATTCATCAATAGGTACAAAATTATTTGGTCTTGTTTGGGGAGGAATGTTTGGTGGTATGCCTTGGGCATTTATGGTATTACCTGCATTATTACAAGATTTCACTTATTTAGTTGGATATATCATTGGTTTGGGATGCGTTCTAGGTATGGTTTTATGTATAAAATATTTGCCGAAAAGAACATCTTATGGAAATGAAATATTAGGAAAATTAAGAGGATTTAGGAACTTCCTTGAAACAGCAGAAAAAGATAGATTAGAAGCTATGGTTATGCAAGATCCTACTTACTTCTATAATATTCTACCTTATACTTATGTTTTAGGTGTATCTGATAAATGGATTAAGAAATTTGAAACTATATCATTACAAGCACCATCTTGGTATGACAGTTCAACAGGATTTAATGTTGTAACTTTTGGAACATTTATGAATAATACAATGACATCAGCACAAAGCGTAATGTCATCTAGTCCATCTAGTGATTCGAGCAGTGGAAGTTCTTCTGGTGGCGGAGGAGGAGGATCTGGTGGCGGAGGAGGAGGATCTTGGTAATATAAATTTATTTTGAAAAAAAACAATTTATATTATGCTCCTCAATTAAAAAAGACGAAGACCTAGTTCTTGGCGACTAGGTAACCCACTACTAAGTTGTTATGAACCCCATTTCTTGGACAAAGAGCAATGAGGTTTTTAAATGAAAAAATTAACATATAAAGATAAAGTAAAAATATATTTAGAGAAAAAGATGGAAAGTCATTAAGTTATATAGCAAAAAAATATCAAATAGGAACAGATCATATAAAATACATGATACGACTAATAGATAAACATGGTTATAATATTTTATTACAAGAAAGAACTGTGAGTTATCCTATTCAATTTAAACAAGAAGTAATTGATAGAAATATTGTAGATAGTTTTATTGAAAACATAATTGTTAATGATGAAAAGGGTGTTGATATAATATTCAGATATAAAGATCAGTACAAATTCGAGAAAGGTATCTGAAAAGTCAAAATGATGTGGTATAATATATAAGGAAAAACACTTGGATTTTGTTGTAAAAAACGGTGCGAAAGGAGTGGATTTTTATGAACAATAATGAACCACAGGGGGGGACAAAAAAGTGTAATCAACTGGTTGATTACGATTTAATTAAGAACACCATTAAATCCTTATAAATAAAGGAAATTATCCAGTTTAGATCTTGCATATTTTCATTAAGAAGTTCCTAAATTTATTAAAAATTCATAAAAAGATAGTAACTTTGACGTTATTTATAATAGGAATTAGAAAGGTGATTACGACATTTAAGAACATAAGAAAGAGGTGAATATATGACAAACAAAATAATTGAAGTTCAAAATATTAAAGTGAATATAACAAATATAAATGATAGCGATTATATTTGTATTTCTGATTTTACCAAATTTAAAGAGGGAAAATCCACATCAGATGATGTTATCAGAAATTGGTTAAGAAATAGAATTACTTTAGAATTTTTAGGTACTTGGGAGTCAATTTACAATCCAAATTTTAATTCCGTCGAATTCGACGGGTTTAAAAGTGAGGCGGGACTTCATACTTTTACACTAAGCGTTACAGAATGGTGTAGTAAAACAAATGCTATTGGAATATATTCAAAACGTGGAAAATATGGTGGAACTTATGCTCATAAAGATATTGCTTTTGAATTTGCATCTTCTATTAGTCCAGTTTTTAAACTATATTTGATAAAAGAATTTGAAAGACTAAAAGAGTTAGAAAATCAAAATAGGGAATGGGATATAAAAAGAATTTTAACCAAAAATAATTATCTTATTCATACAGATGCAATTAAAAATTATATACTACCTGATAACGATTATTATAAAGATAGAGAATGGTTAAAGTATGTAGAAGAAGCAGATATTTTAAATGTTGCTTTATTTAATACAACTGCTAAGAGATGGAGAGAACTTAATCCGAACTTGGCAAAAAAATTCAAATGTTAGAGATTATGCATCAATAAATGAATTGACAGTATTATCTAATTTAGAATCGCATAATGCAGAATTAATTAAAGAAGGGAAAGATAAAATTATTACAGAAAGAAGGTAAAATATGAATAAATATAATATTAAAGAATTAGCAGAAAAATTAGAAAGATGCAGAAATGTAAATCTTGATGATGTAAAATTAGAAGATGTGGATGAAATAACAGATATAAAAATAGATAGAAGAAAACCTAGTAATGAAAGAATAT
>CANRVH010000012.1 GCA_947643225.1 uncultured Clostridia bacterium | reverse complement strand
TAATTTTAGGATAACATAGTTTTTACAAATTTAAAATAGTTATCGAACAGGTCTAATATTTTAACTTGATTATAAATAGAGTATTTATACAATTCTTTTAACTCCTCTTTCTTTAAATATTGTTTTAAATTAATAAATATTAGTAGTTTATTGCTTTTCAATTCCCTTTCTAAATCAATTATTAATAGTAAATTATTTAACAATTCATTATTCGAGTTGATCCTCACTTTCATTATTTTAGTAAGATTATCTATATCTAATTCACTTTCAACAGATAGTGAAATATCAAAGTGATTTAAAGCTTTTCTATACATTTTTATCATTCTCGAATACTGTGTATTTAAAGAGTTTCTGTCTTCATCACTAATATTTTCATTTATATATTTAAAAATATCATTCATATACTTTTTAGATTCAAATCCTAAATCAAAATAATTTAAAATGACCTTAATCTTATTACAACAATTAATTTCCTGATTTTCATCATTTAAAAAGATAATATCTTCTATTATATTAGAATTATAGATTCTCCAAAAATCATTTACTAATCTGTAAAAATATTTCTTATTTTCAACTTCTATCACTGGAATATGTCCTTCATTTAATTCTATCTTATTATCTAAATATCTTATTTTTATTTTCATAGTACTATTAATTTATCCTCACTATTAATAATTTTACTTTCATGGTTCCCTATAATATATTCTATTTGAGAATACTGTCTTTCTGTTATTGTTAAGACTTGAATAAACCCCTTTTTGGGAGCTTTTTTTCTTAGCCTATCGATCAATAATACTGCTTGTTGAGAATTCAGGGTAATTTTAGAATAAACAGATTCTTGCATCATAATAAATCCCTCATTTAATAAATATTTTCTAAATTGAAGATAGTTTCTTTTATCACTTGCAAATATATTTGGTAAATCAAAAAATACTATGGTTCTCATTACCCTATCCCTCATAATAAATAAATTCCTGATAATGATCCAAATCTTCAATTGAATCTAAAGTATTTTTTATGAACATTTTGATACTATCCTTTAGTGTATACTTTTTTCCCAAATAATTATAAGTATTGTTAAACAGGTTTATGATATCTAATTTATATTTTGTATCTAACTCTCTATCTTGATTATAATAGACAAAGTGATCAATAATTACTCTAAATGGTTCCATTAAATCACATGTTAAATTAAACTGATTGAACTCATTCTTATGATGGATTCCTAGTTGAGTTAAATAGCCATTACTAACTACTTCTTTATTTACTGTTGATAATAAGATTGCATATCCATAATTTAGTGCATTATTGATATTGTTTTCTTCACCTCTTATAAAATCCTTACCAAATAGTGAACTAAAGTATACTTTTGCGGAGTGTCCTTCTCTGTTTGTTTTGTCTCCGATTTTGACATCTCTAGCATAATCAAGTAAAAGATTATACTTTAGCGGATCAATCCTTTGTAATAATAATGCCTGATTAGTAATCTTGTTTTTTATAATTGTTGACCATAATTTATCTTTATCTAATTTTTTCCAGTTTATTTGATTTTTAATTTTTTTACTAGTATTATGTCTAGAATAGTATGGAATCAGTTCTCCAAATGGGTTATGTTTTTCATCACAAAATATAATATTAATTTTATTATTTGATATTTCTTTTAAAAGATATGCTGAAATAGATACAGATATAGAATCTACTATAATGGTATCTATTTCTGATAAATGGATATATTTCTCATCGGTATCTTGTTTTACTACTAAGAATCTATTCTTATAACTTATTTTGGACTGTTTTGTTATTACTACTGTTCTAAAACTCATACTTTTCATCCTCTATATTGTATCTTTTTTCCCTAATTCCTGTAGCTGATTTAAATATTAGTATTCCTGAGGTTAAATTATTTCCAGATAGTCTTCCTATTCTATCTCCTAAACCGAATTCCTTTAAGTTCGCATTTTGGCTATTACAATGATATAATTTTAAAATTTCTTTGATAATTTTAGTTAATTCTTCCAGATTTAATTTTTCCCATTTCAATGTTTGATCAATCTTTGTTATTTCCTTTTCAAAAAGAGGGTATTTCTTTTTTATATCCATCAACTTTTGACAAAGCATCATTGCCTCATTCATAAATTTTTCATCATCTATCAAGTTATTCTTATTATTTAGTATTTTATTTAAACAATGTTTCCACCGCATCATATCCTCTTTTTTCAAATTTAATTGGAAGGCATTTGATATTTCACAGTTTTTATTACGAATACTATATCCTTTAATGTAAACATCTTGATTTTTATAACGGATTATTGACTCAAACGGAATTTTATTGATTAGTATTTCATAGTTATCACTTTCTTTTAAATTTAATTGTTTTCTAATAAATTCATCTTTTAATAGAGAATTATATTTTTCTTTTGCTGCTATATCTCTAGGAAATCCGATTATTTTTTTCTTATTGTTATATTTAATTAGCATTAAATATTTATTTTCAACATTAGAATATCCTCCATACAATTCTGTCGATAATCCTTCTTTTAAAGGAATCTTTCCTATACCTTTTGGATACATTGTTTGTTTGAATAGTCGACCATTTCTGATTTCTGTTTTTCTACTAATTAAAATATCATTACAATAGTAGTTATTTTCTACTCTGTCATTAAATTGGTTAGCGTCAAATAGTAATTCTCCTGTTTCTTTATCAATATACTTATTGGATAATTCTGATACTCTTTCATTTAAAGAAGGATCTAAGCTGTTAATTACGTAACCATAATCTAATCTTTTATATTCTTTCATTTCGAATATTTTTGAATTCATTTCTTTTACTACATCAAAATTTATTTTTGTATTTAAGTATTTTTCTTTGTATTCTCCTAATACTGCAGCTAAATAGGCATCAAATGCGTGGTGATAATCATTTAATTCTCTAAATTTAAATAATTCATATCTTTCTCTGTAGTTATGTGACAAATTAGATTTTAGATAAACTACTTTTGTTTTATGATAAATATTACTGATTATATTGGCTACATGTTTAGTAATTTGTCTTGTTTCTACAATTTGTCTATTAATAAATCCTTGAATATCTTCTTCTTTATATTCATTCCTTATTAAATTATGATATTTCTTTGCAGACATTAGACCTATTTTTTTTAAATGACTCCACCAGCTTCTATTTATATCATTTCTATATTGTCTAGGCAATACATAATTTGCAGCTTTAATTTGATTTTCTTCTCTATATACTAGTGCTTTATTATCGATTGAATCGTCTTTGATTAGTGTTCTAGGAATAATATGATCTATTTCATAAAGATTTAAATCTTCAATATTTAATGGTTTTCCTGAATACAGACTTTTTCCTTCTTGGATAAAATATAAAAATAATTTTTGGGTATTAATATAATCCTGTTCCTTTAATTCTTGATTTAATTTATTATAATTTTCTATTTGTTCCTTGTATTTTTCATAGATATTTGAAAGTTGTTTTTTTCTATCTTGAATACGTTTCTTTTCCTGATCTTCACGAGCCATTTCAATTATGATTGATTCAGGTTCGTTCCCCATATATTTTATTATTTCTTCTATAATCTTTAAAGATTGATAGATTCCTCTTTTAGTTGCACTAGATGTTGCTAAATCTTTTACTAGATTATAATTGATTGTCTTGCTGTTATGAATATGGTTATGAGTATTAATCATTTTTTGAAATTTATATTGGTTGTTATTGATAATTTGCATAAAATTGTCTTTTGTTTCGTACATTAAATCCAAGATTGATTTTTTTATGCCACTTTGCTTATCCATATAGTATTTTTCTGTTAATAATTGTTTTGATAGATTGCCCCAACCTTTGTATTTTTTTGATATTATTTTTTTTACCTGCTCTTTTGATAGGTCTTGGTATTTATTGATCACTTTATTTTTTAATATATCTTTATCTTCAAAAATGGTTATCCATTCAATGATTTCTTCAGCATCTGTTTCGGTGTATGAAGTTTCACTAAAAATACCATTTTCACCAAAGAAATCTATATATGATTGCAAGTTGTTTGCAAAATGGTTGTCACCTGAATAACCTGTGACGATTAATTCATCATACATCGTAAATTCATCAGAATGTTTAAGATACTCCTTAAAGATTTTATCTGTAATTGTTCCACTTTTCTTCATGAATAATTCTTCTATAATCTTATGTTGAACATTATTTTCAATTAATGATCCATTTATTCTGATTTGTTTTAATTCATTCATTACTTTATATTTTGAATAAAGAATAGAATAATTTGGCATAGCATATTCATCTAAAAAATAAGTACAATGTCCTAACATCCTTTTAATAAATTCTTCTGCTGTTGCTTCTTTATCTATAACATCATCAAAATTATAAGGTGTAATTTTCACTTTCTCTTGTTTACGTACCATCCAGGCAAACTCGCTTTTTTCTTTACTAACTAAGGGTCCTACATAGTATGGGATTTTAAATTCTAGTAGTTTTACTAACTTATATTTTGATCCTACTTTTTCTAGTAGAAATGGATAATATTTACCTTGATTTTCAATTATTTTAATTAACTCATCTTTATTTAATTGATAGGGGTATTTACCATTTTCTGTGTCTGTAATTCTAGGCATAAATGTTCCGTTTTCTAAACGATATCTCTCTATGTTAAAATAAGTATCTCTTAATTTTTGAGGTACATTATTTTCCTCTATTAATTCTTCAATAACCTTTTGGACCTCTTTGCAAAATTCATCGGTTAATTTTTCATTTCTTACGTATAAGGAATAGGAATCTTTTTTCTTATCCTTTAAAATTTTATAATATCTTTTTCCATGAACCTTTTCAAAGATAGCATTTTCTGTATTTAAAATACTTTTTAAAAACTTCAAATCCTCTTTATGTTGATTATACTTTTCTACCATTAGAGAAGAAAGTGTTGTACTTTTACTTCCTTTAAATAGTTTTCTTAAAAAGAGTGTGTCATATAGTTCTTTAAATGATTCTAATTTTTCTATATCATTTCCTAATATTTCTATATATTCATCATATTTATCTTCAAAATCAGTTCCTTTTAATGATATAGATAATTTATCATCTGTTTCAATGGATAACATTTTTGGAAAATTAAATTTGTTGCCAATAATTAGTTTACTAAACTCAGAGGCAAAGTTTTTCCCTAAATATTCTGTAAGTAAAGAGCTTACTGTTATTTTTATATCATTTTTTGAATCTAGGAGTAATGCTTCCTCTAGTTTCTGATAATCTATCGCATCATTATTAATCTCACAGGTTTCAAAACACTGCTTTATTTTTTTTGAAATATTTAGGTTATTAACATTAAATCCTTCTGTATTATATAAGAAATTACCCCTATATTTTATAATATGGTGAATAGCTAAATAAAGTAGTCTAATATCCATTTTCTCTTTGCTTCTTATTAATTCTTCTCTTAGGTGGTAAATTGTTTTATATTTGTTTTGAACTTCTTTTATTTCCTTTTTTTCTTCTTTAGTTAGTTTTATTTTTTTGTTAACCTGATCATTTTCATGATAAAATGATTCTTTTAATTTTTGAAAAAAGTTGGGATCAACTTTATTAATTTCTTCTTGGAACTCATCTTGCAATAGCTTGATCCTATTTCTTCTTCGATCATATCTTCTTCTTGTACTTCTTGCATTTCTTCTTTCGGCTGCTGTTGAGGCAGTATCGAATAACCTAACACCCCACAGTCTTTTCTTTTCCTTTCTTATTATTTTTTGATTATCTATTTCTACTACAGCCCATCCAACTGAAGATGTTCCAATATCTAACCCAATATTATATTTTTTCATTGACAATATCCTTTCTTTTGTGGTATTGTAGATTTGTCTTAATACCATTTGAGATGACATAGAGAGTTAAAATAAAGGCTTAGCCCTAAATACTCACTTATATGTGAATAACTGCTTAGGCGGTTTTTTTATTTTCTATAAATCGTCTAAAAAAGTAGTTATTTGTCATTCTTTTGGCTTTATTGTATCATAGTAAAGATGTTTTGTAAGCTATATTTCCATATTTTACCAATTATCTTATTTTTTAATTATAGTAAAAGATACTTCTTTTTTTGAAGTATCTAACTTTTTGTTGTCTATCATAAAATAATGCTTAATTTTCAATTTTAATATTATAATATAAGAAAAAGGCACTTTATGTGCCTGGATTAGTATTTTTTGAAAGTGTTACTTTTGTTTTATGTTCCTTATTGTTTCTTATATATGTTACTTCTATTGTTTCATCTGGAGTGTATTTATAAAGTTCGTATCTTAAATAGGCAATATTATCTACTTTTTCTCCATTAAGTTCTGTTATAATATCTCCTGCCTTTAAATTAGATTTACTGGCTCCTGAGTTTTCTGCAATGCTAATTACGACTACTCCACTCCTTATATTTGTAGGAATACTAATATTATTTCTATATAAATTAATCGTATCTCCTACATTTAACATAGAAATTCCTAATACTGGCCATTCAATTGCTTTCTTCTGTTCTAATGACTCTACATGGCTCATGGCATATTCTATTGGTATGGCAAAGCCCATACCTTCTATTTCTTCTTCTACTAATTTCATTGAATTAATTCCGATTACTTCACCATTGATATTTAGTAGGGGACCTCCACTATTACCAGGATTGATTGCTGCATCAGTTTGTAATACTTTCATTACATAATCTTCTGTAGTAGAATTATTTCCTATACTTACACTTACCATTCTATCTTTTCCTGATAAGATCCCACTGGTAACTGTCCCTCTATACTCATATCCCATCGGTGAACCAATTGTGAAAACGGTATCACCTACTGATACAGAGTTAGAGTCTCCTACCTCCATTACATCAACGACTTTATCTTTATTAATTCTTAAAACAGCTAAATCTAAGTATTGATCTCCTCCTAAGAGTGTTGCTTCTACTTCTTCATCATTGGCCATTATTACAGTTACCTTATCTGTACTATTTATTACATGTTCATTAGTCATAATATAACCATAACTAGCATCTGTTTTATAAACAAATCCTGTTCCTGTTGATGCTAATTCACTATTTTTTTCTCCTTCTATCATGACAACAGCACCTTTTGCTTTTTCTACTGCATCACTAATACTATTTTTTTCTACAATAGTTTTTCCATTATTTGTCTTAGTTATTGGTGTATCTGATAATAAGGTTGTATATTTTAAAACTAAAAGAATACAAATTATTCCAATCATGATGCCAATCATAATATAAATAAAACTTTTTGTACTATTATTTTCTTTCTTCATGATCTAGATAACTCCTTTCTATATCTTTAATTTCATCCCAGTTTGCAGGAAATCCCATTTTAAATAAGATTTTACTAGTTGGAATTGTATTAACAT
Source organism: uncultured Clostridia bacterium (assembly GCA_947643225.1). Classification (GTDB taxonomy): domain Bacteria; phylum Bacillota_I; class Bacilli_A; order RF39; family UBA660; genus UBA2730. The sequence continues at coordinate 33,188 of CANRVH010000012.1, read as the reverse complement.
TATAATCTAATGCATTAACTGCATTTTCTATTTCAATAATCATATCCTTAAATTCATCATTTTTTAACATTTCCTTCATAATGATAATTAAGGCAAAAACATCATTCACACCATAAAGGTATTGATCCTCTTCTTTAGGAATATTCAATAACTGATGATATATGGTATGATCAATTTCTTTTTGGGTTCTATTTTCAAATAAAATATCCTCATGAGCACATAAATTTCTATAATTAGCAAGAATGGGAAGATACGTGATTAAATCATCAGGTTTAATGTGATAAACAGCAGCAATTTGTTCTTGATCATCGTCCTTTAATATAGAGTACATTTCACTTACTATTCCAAATGATAGAACTTTTACTAAAATCCATAGGGGAATATAGCCATAATTGCTGACATAGTGAAGAGTTGCAGTGTGATTTCTTCCATTTACCCTGATTTGTCTTTTCATTTTATTTAGTAAATCTTTTACTTGTTTTCTTTTTTCTGGTTGTGATGTGAAGTTTTTCTCTTTTAAGTAGTCTTTTTCCTTATACCCATATTTTTTGGATAATTGATATGAAGTAATTGACTTTAAGTTATTTTCTATAATTAAAAGATTCTTAAAAAGAATAGTTCTTAATTTTCTGTCAAATAAGAATAGACTATATAACTCTTCAAATGTTGTTCCCTCTATATATTTATTTTTATCATTTGGATCAGTAAATAGGTGTCGATATCCATTTAAGAAGAAATAGTTTTCTCTTAGTAGCACTTCTTTGGCATATTCTTCATTATTAACAACTAGTCCTCTATATTTTAATATTTCTATTTGCTCATCTAAATTCTTAAATTGCTTTTCAATCATTCTATCACCTATAAAGATTATAGCATAAAATTAAGCAGAGAGATATGAAAAATAGGTGAATATTATGTTATAATTTGTAAAGGAGGATCATTTTATGCCTGCTACTGTTACTCATGCCTTTTTTAGTCTTGATGTTTATCATAAATTAGCAAGGAAAGATCAATTATTAAAGGAAGATCATTTAATTCAATTAAAAATGTTTAGTCAAAGTATGGATTCTATGATGTTTTATAATATTGAAAGTTTTAAGCGTGGAAAAAAGATGAGGAAATTTCAGTATGATTTTCATACAACAAATACTCAAAGTTTTTTTATTTGTTTATGTAGGTATATCAAAGAACATCAGTTAAATAATAATTCTGAAATACTTGCTTTTTTATATGGATTTATATGCCATTATGTTCTAGATAGCATTACTCATCCTTATATTATTTACAAAACAGGTATCATGGATAAAAAAAGAAAAGAAACCTATCAATATAATCAAATGCATACCTATATGGAGACTTTTTTAGATAATACAATCATTCAAATGAAAACAAAGAAAAATCCTAATCGATTTAGATTAGACCAATTTTGCTTTTTTTGTCATCCTTTTTCATCAGAACTTAATTTATTGATTGATTCTGTTTTCTCTGAGGTTTTTCAATTAAAAGATATGTCAAAGATCTATTTTCAGTCTTTAAAACAAATGAAAAAATTTCTTAAAAGGTATCGTTATGATCGATTTGGAGTGAAATATCTTGGATACCAAATAATCGATTTATTTACTAGTCGTTCCACTTTTCAGTTTAAAGCTCTTTCTTATCATTGTTCTGATCAATATACAAATTATTTTTTAAATTGTGAGCATTCTATTTGGTATAATCCTGTTCATCCTACTCTTAGTAGTCATGCTAGTTTCTTTGATCTATATGATCAAGCAGTAAGGGAAGCTTGTTTCATTATTCGAAAAGTTAATCTTTATTTAAGTGGTAAAAATGTTATATTAGAACATATTTTCACAAATAAGAGTTATTTATCTGGACTTGATTGTAGAGTTCCTCTTGATTATAAAAAATTTTCTTTCTAAGTATAGATCACAATTTTCTTTCCATAATATTACTAGGTGATAAACATGATTTATAGATATGACATTAAAAAATATAATGGTCGTGATGTTTTATATCTGTATTTGACAATGAATGAGGAGTTTTCGGCTGAACTTGGTGATAAAAATAGTGATACACTAGAAAATAAATGTAAAAAATATATTAAAAGTAAAAATATTCCTTATCAAGGGGAAGATATTTTTTTAGTTGTTAATGGAATTGTTGTTAAGTCCCTTAATATTAAGAATAAAGACATTAATATTGAAATTCTTGATGATAAATGTGACTATATTAATGCAAAATATAAGGTAAAAGTGCAGGATGGTAAATCAAAAGAGACAGTTGCACTTAAAGATTTTTTAGTTGGAGTTCTTTTTTCTAATTGTTCTTATGATATGGAATTAGAAGTTTTGAAAGCAGTTTGTGTACTTTATAGAACTTATATTTTTTATCTAATGGAAAAAGATGGGGTTGTTCCTGTAAGTGATGAATTTATTCATTATAGAAGTATTTCCTATTATAAGTTAGCCTTAATTGAGCATTATCAAGATTTTTATAAAAAAGTGGAACAAGCTGTTGATTATACTGATTGCATTTTTATCACTTATCATAATCAATATATTAAACCTTATATTCACCATACTAATAATGGATTTACGGAGGAGAGTTTGGAAATTCCGTATTTAGAGAAAAAATATAGTCTTTGGGATTTTCTTTCTCCTATGTATTTAGATATTAAAGAGTTTAGCTATGATCAGTTAGAAAATGTGTTGAATGCTACAAAGCACGATCTGCAAAACTTTCAGATTACTGAACTTACTCCAGGAAATAAAATTAGTAAAATTAAAATTGGTCCTATTCTTTATACCGGTGAGGAGTTAAGAAAAAAATTGGGATTGCACTCAACGGATATCACTATCTTGATTAATGATTTGAGTGTTAAGTTTATTACAAGGGGTTATGGTCATGGTCTTGGTTTATCTATAAGTGGTGCTACTGAGCTTGCTCGTAGTAGTTGTAGTTATCTTCAAATATTAAACTATTATTTTTCTAAATGTACGATTAAGAAGTATGTATAAAGAAGAGTTTTTATTTATTATTTTTAATCCTATTTTATATTTATTTCAGATCATTCTTAATATATTTCTTTCAAGTATATTTAATTTTAAGAAAATATGAATATATGAGTCTCTATAAATTGAAAAAGACCTTATCAGTAAAGGTCTCTTTCATATTTTTCTATTTTATCATTACAAATAAGTATTTTTTAACTATTTAGCTCTTTTATTCTTGTTAAAGCTATATCAGCATCTTTATTAATTTTATTACTATTTTTTAAATAAGTAATATAATTATCTAATTCCATATTAAATCTTTCTATCTTCATTGTTCCTGTTTCTACTTTATTTTTATAAAATTCAACTATTTTCTTTAGGTTACTAGTTGATATTTCTAATAATTTGATGATGGAATCCATCTCTTCATATGTTAAATTTCCAATCATGATTTCTTCCCTATTACTTCCTTATTTGATAGATCATTAATTAAGTTAGAAAAGTCGATAATGTCTTTTCTATATTCATTTAAGTTGCTGATGAAGTTAAGGTTGTCTTGATTTTTTAATGAACTTCCCAATTTTTCTAAACAGGAAAATATTGCATTTATTTGCTGTTGATAGATTTCTAAATTATTCATCTTCACTCCTTTAGATTAATACTATTTTTGAGCCATTTTTCATATCTGTGTCTTTTACTAAAAGTTGGACATCATATGGCATCCCTGTATCTTTACTATATAAATTTGTGTTTTCTTTTATTCTATAATCTAAGTCATTACTTTCACTTAGGCTTTTTTCAATCAATTGCTTTACTGTTCCTATTCTCTTATTGATCGGAATAAATAGATCATATTCTTTTTCTAATAATGGTAAATACAATTGTATAAATATTTTATTATTATCCATCTGTCTCTTCTCCTTCTAGTAATTTCATTACATATGGTTTTCCTTTTCTTACTAAGATTCCAAAACTAGGATCTAATTCTTTTCTTAATTCTCTTGGACTGACTGATAATTTCAATGTAAATTGATCTAAAATACCACTACCTAGCCAAACCCCATTTGATAGATCAGTAATTCCTTTAAACCATGGTTCGAAAGCAATATTTTTTATTCTTTCTATTTGATCAACTAGAATAAAGTTATAAGTTTCTAAGTCCTTTGCTTTATTAATATTATTGGTAAAGGCTATTTTTGTATTTTGATCTAATCTAGTTAGAAGGGTTTCTATTCCAAGAATAATTACAGTTACTTTGTCCTTGTCTTTTAAAATATTATTTTGAAAATTATTTTTTTGATATAAAGATATTTGGCTTTCTAAATCACTATTTAACCTTGTAATTACATCACTAAATCTATTATTTACAAGTAAGGTATTTGGTAACTTATGAGAAATTATTTCTAGTGTATCTAAGACAATTACTTTTTGTTTATCTATATAAGTTACAGTTTGGTATAACTGATTAATAAATCTAGGATGTTCATATAAATCATTACTACTAATTAAAGAAATATAATTTTTATGTAAATCTATTGTGGCAATTTCTAGTGATTCTTTTAGGATACCAACTGGTACTGTTTCAATATTATTTAGAACATCTTTTACTACTTCATGTGTGATAACTGCTGGAAGAACAGGAATTTTATAAGCTTTTGTTTTGAATATTTCAGTTAATTTGGAACTAACTATTTTTAAGTATTCACTTAATTTTTCTTGTTCATATGGATATGCTGTTTGAAATTCATATATTTCTTCTTTTCCGATTAATCCTCTTCCATATAATTTAGATGGATATTTTTTGTGTATGTTTCCTAAAATTGTTGTATAGTCTGATGTATCATTAAATTGTAAAACTAAATTTTGTCTAAAGTTTTGACGCATACGATATCTTAGTGAATTTGTTGTAGAAGCTGTTACTATGAAGGTGATTCCATATTTGAATCCTTCTCGTACTAGTACTCCTAGTAAATCATCATATTGCTCATAAAGTTCTGAGTAGGCATCATAGTTATTGATGATGACAATAATTGATGGAAGAGTTTTTCCACTATGTTTGCAATAGAAATTGAAGTCTCCATTATAATCAATAAATAATTTCTTTCTTGTTTCTAGTTCGGTTGCTAATAATTTGTATAAGTTTGCTACCTTTTCTTCTTCCTGATTAAAGATTATCTCACCTATTTGTGGTGCTTCTTTAAATGATCTTAGTGTTTCGGCACCAAAGTCTAGGATATAAAAATTAACCTCTTTTGGTGCATGATTAACAATAGTTGAATAAATCATGGTTGTTAAAACTAGTTCCTTACCTGTACCTACTGAACCATAGATGATGGTATTTCCTTCTTTAGAAATTGGAAGGGTAAGTAGTCCTTGTCTTTGATTATTTGGATCGTCAAATTCTCCAATAATGGGATTGATATTGCCAACTTCAACAATGTAATTATATTTTTTAGCTAGCTTTTCTACATAAATGTGTTCTGGAATAGTGGGTAGCCATAGTTGTCTAGTTAAGATATTTTGCTCTTTAGAGGTTGAGACTAAATATCTGACGATATTTGTAATCTCTTCTCCTTGAGTTTCAATTTTTACCTGTTTATTTCCACTATCGATACTTTTAATAATATTTCCTACATGATCGATAAAGTTTATTTTTTCATCTATCTTTTTCTTTCTTTTTTCCATTGGATAGTATTGTGCTCCTGTCCAGGCAGATTGTCCTAAAGCAAAGAGTTCATTGTAACCAACTTGTAAATAAAACCTTCCTGTTTCCTTTAATGAGGCTGCATCTGCACATTTGATCATATCCATACTATCTGATTTATCTTGTACTTTTAGGCAAACTCTAAATTTGGAGTTTGACCATATTTGATCATTAACAACACCAGCTGGTTTTTGGGTTGCTAGGATCAAATGTACTCCTAAACTACGTCCAATACGGGCAGTTGAAATTAATTCATCCATAAACTCTGGTTGTTGATCTTTTAATTCAGCAAATTCATCGGATATGATTAAAAGATGAGGAACAGGTATAGTTACAGCTCCTTCTCTATATAAAGTTTGATATTTGTAAATATCAATTGTACTTTCATTCAGGGAGTCTCTTGCTTCATTAAATATTTTTTGTCGACGTCTTAATTCACTTTGAATAGAGGCTAGTGATCTATTCATTTCAACTGTATCTAGATTCGTAATCGTTCCTGCTAAATGAGGAAGTTTCACTCCGGTTTCTTTATTTTCAAAGGCTCCTGCTAGACCTCCTCCTTTATAATCAATTAAAATAAAGTTTACTTCATTTGGACTATAATTAATGGCCATTGATAGAATATAAGTAATTATGAATTCACTTTTCCCTGAACCAGTCATTCCTGCAATTAGTCCATGTGGTCCATGGGCTTTTTCATGTAAGTCTAACTTGAATAGTTCTCTGTTTTTATCTACTCCTATTGGTGTTTGTAATGTTTTGGTAGGATTACTATTTTGCCAACGAGAAAGAATATTCAATTGTTCAACTTTTCCTACATCATACATTTCTAAGAAACTTAACATAGTTGGTAAACTACTACTTTCTTTGGCAATTTCTATCGGAATATTAGCAAGAACTTTTGTACACTGATACATATCTATATTTGTATTAAAGTCAGCTATAAACTCTTTTTGTTTATTTGATACTAGTTCGTTTTCAAAAACACCTGATTTTTTATCTCCAATACTAATAAAAGTATGGCATTCATTTGGTAAGTTTGTTAATCTATTATTAATGATTATGATACTAAAACCAATATTTGTTTTTTCGTTACAGATATCTTTTATAATTTCTAACTCTCTTACTGATTTAAAATCATCAATAACAATAAAATAATAGGGACTAAAACTTTTGTAATCTTTTTGACTGGTGCTGGTGATTATTTCTGAATCACCATGATTATTTTTTCTTGCTTGGAAAGTTTGCTCTAAATTTAATGAAAGTTCCTTTGCCTCATCATTATTAGTTGAAAAATATCTTGTTGTTTTAGAATTATTCCAGCAATGTGGTGCTGTTTTTAAGTAATTCCATCTATTGATATTTTTTTCATTAGTAAATAGTACAATTTTTAAATCATCATAACTGTGAAAAGTCATTAATTGCAACATTAGACCATCAATAAAATAATTTTTTTGTTTTCCATCACCAATTATGGCAGAGATATTATTTTTGATAAATGATAGATTAATGGGAACGTTTTCTAATTCCTTAGATTCTTTTCCCAAATCTAGTGCTAATTTTTGAAGGTTATCATCTTCTAAAGTAAATCGTTCCTCTGGATATTTTATGGTGCCTTGAAAAGTAGTAGAGCCTATTCCCATACGTAGATCTAAAAAGTCTTTTTGATCGATTTCTCTTTCCCATAAATTTCTTTTTCTAGAAAGGATAATATTGGCACAATCTTCTAAAGGAATATAGTTTTCTAATAGAACTTGTCTTTCTCTTTCCATTTCCATATGAATAGTATTTCTTTTTTGTTCAATGTATTCTTTATATTTCTCTTGTCGTAAATTTTCTTTTTTTATTTGTTTCTTCTTTTGATATCTTTTATTTAGTAATGGCCATAGGATCATCGTTAAAAGCATTCCTACACACATGACGATTGTAGGAATAGACGATGCGATATCTTTAGCTCCTGAAATTACTCCTGCAACAGAAGAATAACCCATCATTAAAGAAACCATTCCCATGCTAATCATTGGTCCTAGTACATATAAAAGAGGTGTATCATCAATTTTTTCTTTAGCGGGTGGTGGATCGATATTGATTTCTACTGCTTCAATTCCTGACTTAAATCTGGGCGAACGAAAAAAATAATCTTCTTCCTTATAAAATTCAATATTTTCTTCTTTCATATTTTCTTCGTTTATTATTGGCTGAATTAGTTCTCTTTTTTGAGTAAATTCTTGGGGATTATATTTAATTAAGTTTCCAATTTCATTTATAATCAAACTGTCTCCTAAAACGATTATTTTCAAACCCATGATAAAAATTATATCTCCATGGTATAGTTTTTTTGTTGTTACTAATTCATTATTAACATAGGTTCCATAGTTACTATTTAAATCTTCAATATACCATGTATGGTCTGTATAGGTTAATGTTGCTTGATTTTTGGATACTAAGGGGTAATGATAATTAATTTGGGCATCTGGATTATTTCCAATTAGAATTTTAGTTGAATCTTTTACTTGAAGTCTTTTTGTTACTCGTTCCTCTGTTGGAGAGCAATATAATAAAATGTAATCGTTTTCATTATTAATTCTTAAAAAATAAAGGGAATATTCTTTTAGAACAGTGGCGTCTACTTCTTTGTTATTGATTACAATTTTTGTATCAAAATTACTTTTTAGGTACCATATACTGTCTTTTTCTTCAATATTAATTAAATTTCTTGTGTTCCCTAACCCATCTATATCGGTAATCCAGTAGTTACCAGTTACTGTTTTAGGTAAAGTAAAATTATATATTTTTGTGCGCTTAATTAATCTCACTATCATAATAGTCACCCCAAATTAAAGTATATATAACTATACTTCTCCTATTTTATTCTGATTTTATTATATCTAGATTAGGCTTTTTTTTCAAGTCTAAGTTTGAGCCCAAACATTATTTCAAGTTAAGAATAAATTGTTTTAGAAGGAGTGTTTTTATGACTGATTTTTTTATAGGGCTTTCTCCAGTTTATCAAGCGTTATTGGCAGGGCTATTTACGTGGTCTATTACTGCACTTGGTGCCAGTGTTGTTTTCTTTTTTAGGAAGGTTAATCATACAGTAATGAATGGAATGATGGGATTTTCTGCTGGTGTAATGATTGCTGCAAGTTTCTTTTCTTTAATTGAACCTGCGATTAATATGGCAGATAGTTTAAATCTAATTAGTTTTATCGTTATATCGATTGGATTTATGTTGGGAGCTGTTTTTCTTCTTATAAGTGATAAAATTTATAGTTTTTTTGAAAGAAAAAGAAATTCTAGTGTTAATAATCAAAAAAAAAGATGTATGATGTTAATTACATCTATTACTCTTCATAATATTCCAGAAGGGTTAGTTATGGGAGTTAGTTTTGGTTCTTTACTTTATCAAATAACTGGTAATAGTTTAATTTCTTCCTTGACTCTAGCTTTAGGTATAGGAATTCAAAATTTTCCAGAGGGAAGTGCTGTTAGTTTACCTCTTAGAAGAGAGGGATATAGTAGAGGAAAAGCTTTCTTTTATGGACAATTAAGTGCGATTGTGGAACCTATTAGTGCTGTTATTGGTGCACTACTTGTGATAAAAATTAAATATTTGCTTCCTTACCTTTTATCTATGGCAGCAGGAGCAATGATTTTTGTGGCAGTTAGTGACTTGATTCCTGAGAGTCAAAATGATAAAAATAAAAATTTAATTACAGTTTTTACTCTTATTGGATTTACTGTTATGATGTTTTTAGATGTTGCTTTAGGTTAAAAATAGATCCTTTTTGGATCTATTTTCTTTTTAATTTTTTTGGAATATTTTTTAGTTATTCTTGTTTTCTACTAGATTATTTTTTTTTGTTTCTAATTTCTGTATGAGATGCTATTTTCCCTTCTAATGATTTATAGATTGTATCTGCTCCTAAAAAACTAAATAATCCAATCCAGAGACTTTCTGGAAATTTTACTTTAGTAAAACTTATGCAAAAAATGATTCCAAAAATTATATTTACAAACAAACTATATATTGATAGACAGTTTGAGCACTTAAAATATCTTTTTGTTTTTTGAATGAAGGTGCATGTTATGGTACTTACAGCTACTGATATCATTAACATCTGTTGTAATAAAGATAAGTTTAACATAGTAATCTCCTCATATTAGTATATGATAAAAGAGGATTTCTGTTACTGCTATTTCTTTTTTTATGGCTTAATATTGAATGGCCATTTGTTCAATAGATGATTGGATTGCGTTTTATTGAGTGAAGTGTGCTGTAATTATTGTATAGCTATATGAATTGATTGTTATTTTTATTTTATTAGTTTCGCAATACCAATTTTTCCCTTGTTTATCAATCTTATATTCTTTATTTAATATCTTATTTTTACAATATGTTACTACATCGTTCGTATCTAAATTAAGATTTTTTTTTAATTCTTTCTATCCCCATAGCAGTTGTATGGACTTTATCTATATTGGATAATAATATTTCTTTGTTCATATCATAAAGCCTCCAAATTCTAGTTTGATTGATTTGTTATTTTTTTATCGGATGTCTTATTACTGTTTTTAAATTATTTACCGCACATTTTCTTGGATCACTTAAATATATTTCATGATGTAATCTTATATCATTTATATCTAATTCATATCCAATTTCCTTTATATATTCATGCATTAAATGAATTGTTTTGGGTTCGTCATCATAACTACCAACGTGCATACACTGAACACATATTCCCTCTTCATAGCTTAGGAATTCGACTTTTGAAAAATCTTGTTTTTTCTTTTTTGTTGCCTCCTCTATCGCCCAATTAAAATCTTCTTTTGTTACAAAATCTGGTAGTCTAATCATGGATATAAAGCTCATATTGTCTTTATTGTTATAATCAATATTGCCCATTTGACCATCCTGCCACCAAAAACCTTCTAATGGTGGTACTACATATTCAAAAAAGCCCTTAATTTTATGGGATGTTTTATGACTCATTCTAATCGTAAAGGCAATTGCGTATAATGCTCCTATTGTTTTTTTGTATTCGCCATTTTCATCATTAGGGTTACCCTTACCTCTAATGGCAATGTAATTCATTTTTGGTACTTTAATTATACTAGGTTTATTTTTTGGCATATAAAATTCTTTATATTCCTTTTTGTAATCAAAAGCCATCTTATATCTCCTTTTTCTATTATTTTATTGTAGTATTTAAGTAGTATTTTCCCTTTTTAAATATTAGGGTTTTATCTTTTATCATCATTAAAAGAAATGGATTTTTAGCAATATCTTTTGGTAAATTTTTTGTTTTTATTCCTTTTTCCATACTATCGGCATATTGCTTTTTAAAATAATCTATTATTTCTTCCTTTGTTTTAGAGGAATCATTTTTATATTTTTGTTTCATTTTTACTAAATATAAAATACCTCCTAAATAACATATTATAATTAAAATTTTTATTATTAAATACATAACTTTCACCTTTCTTTATATATTAAGGAACAATGAATCTATAATAAAATTTCCTATATTACTCCACTTAACTTGTCATTTTTATACTTAAAAATAATAATTTCATCCTTTTCTATCTCGTTTTTATTTAATTATACCATAAGGATCTTTAAAAGAGGTAATTATTTTAGTTCTCATGAATTATGAATTTTATTTCTGATTTGATTATGTAAAAAGCTTGTGTATAATATCAAAATTGTTTATTTTAACATTTATATAACTTTTTTATTGGATTTTAAAAATATCTTAACTAGTGTTTAACAATTTCCTTCTGTTCAACAAATTTTGATTTATTTTTTTATATCATCTGGATTAATGTACATTTCTACTTTGCCACAATTAGGACATAATTTAATATTTAATGCTATTCTTTTGATTTCATCTTTTTTTAATCCAAAAAGGGTTGTTTTACTTCCAATTTTAATATCTACATAAAATTTATCTATATCATGATCCATATCTATAAATCTAGGTTTACCATATAAACTTCCATCAATCATTTCTACTTTACACTCATTACATTTTTTCATAATTTATTTTCCTCCACTTCAATAAATTGCTATTTTTCTATATATTTATTATATCATGCCTGATATTTTAAAAGTATCAATTTATTTATAATAGCAAAAAATACTTATCTATAAGCTTTAATTAATTATATATAACAAAAAAAGCCCATAATAGGGTTTTTTTGAATACTTGAATTGTATGTTTTAACGTTTTGAGAATTGTGGTGCACGACGTGCTTTTTTCAATCCTGGTTTCTTACGCTCTTTTTTACGAGGATCACGAGTAACAAATCCAGCTTTCTTTAGTATTTTTCTGAAACTATTCTCAGAATCTTTTGGTGTTGTGCTGTCATATTGTAATAAAGCTCTTGTAATTCCTAAGCGAATTGCTCCTGTTTGTCCAGAAAAGCCACCACCTGATACTTTGGCATTAACATCAAACATTTCTCTTGTTCCTGTTATATCTAATGGTTGAGTTAGATCCATTACTAACACTTCAAATGGTAAATATTCATTTACATCATGTCCATTTACAGTTATTTTTCCTTTTCCTGGAGTCAATGTTACACGAGCAACACTTGTTTTTCTTCTACCTGTTCCAGTATAAACTTTTTTATTATCTTTTGCCATTATTTAACCTCCATTACTTCTGGTTTTTGAGCACTATGCTTATGTTCATTACCTACATAAACAAATAATTTTTTATACATTGCACGTCCTAAACGATTTTTAGGAAGCATTCCTTTTACTGCTCTTTCTACCATTTCAACTGGATATTTCTCTTGCATCGTTCTTGCTGTTCTTTCTCTTAGACCACCTGGATATTGTGAGTGATTATAATACATTTTTGTATCTAGTTTATTACCAGTTAATTTAGCCTTTTCAGCATTAATAATAATTATATAATCACCACAATCAATATGAGGTGTGTAAGTTGCTTTATGTTTTCCTCTTAAGATATGAGCCGCTTTACTGGCTACACGTCCTAGTGGAACGTTTTCAGCATCAATTACATACCATTTACGTTCTACTGTCTCTTTTTTTTGCATATAACTTTTCATAAAAATTTCTCCTTTATCCATTCATTAAATTAAGTTTTCCCAGGACTTAATTTATGTGGGGATATTTCAATGTACCGATTAGAATTATACTAAAAATAATTAACAATATCAAGAGTTTTTCCTATTTTTTTTCTTTTTTGTTTTTATCTTAACTTTTATTCCCGTTTCAGGATTAATGAAAGTCATTTTCCCATCATTATTTTCAATTTTTCTTCTTACATAATGATAGTCTGCTATATCAATAGTTATACCATTAATTTCAATTTTTTTCTTATCTCCTAGATGTAATTCTGATTTCAGTAATTCCCTTTGCATTTTTGGACTTGACTGAATAAATTGCTCTGTTCTAATATATTCTATAATTTTTTTAGCATTTTCTGCTGATTGAGTATTTCTTAATTTCTTTACTATCTTCTTTAAGATTTTTTCTCTATATATAAATGCAAAATTAACGAAGTGATAGTATTGTTCCATTTCTTCAGGTGTTTTATTACTGTATAATAATTTTAAAATTTCCTTTTGATTTGAACTTTGCTCTAAATTTTCTACTAAACTTTCAAAGTATTCATTTTCAAAGTAGGCACTACGTGATTGTAGTTGTTTTACTTGATCACTAGGTTTCTTCTCACCTAATCCATGATTTAAGAATTCTATATACTTGTTGAATAAATTTATATGTTTTTCATCAGTTGATAACTCACTTTTAATTCTATTTAATGCTTTAAATTTTTGTTCTAGTATTTGAAGCTGATCATCTGGTGTATGATTATGGTCCAACTTACAAATAAAGTCTAGAGTGGGTATAATGTATGTTTCTGGTAATTCTTCTAAAAATCCTTCTTCTTCCTCTATTCCAATCAAGAATTCTACGCCTTTTTTATACATTAAAAATTGTTCATCTTCGGTCGCATCATTTATTCTTAATTTTTGAAGAATTATTGTCTTTGATTTAGGTGATAATTGGGAAAAACTATTTGATTCTAATATTCTTATTACTTCATTCCTACTGATTTCATCAATTTTTACTATTTCTTCTGTTACTTGTTCATGATCATACAGATCATTAATTATATCCAAATTTTCTTCTATATCTTTTTCTAAATAATCAAATATATATGGTGGAAGTTTTTCTAGTACTTCTAGTTTTTTGTTGTCTACATTATATCTTATATTAGAACAATCATTATATCCTGTAATTGTGGTCATCAATAATTTTAAGTCATATGTGGAAGTTCGCTCTTTTTTAAATATAAATTCTAGTAATTGATGAAAAGATAAAGGATCTATATTGTTAATTTTTTCCTGCTCTTCTTCATTAATATTACAGAGAATGTGAAGAATTGATTCTTTTCTTGGTTCTTCCTCTGTTTCACATCCATACTTTGCTAGTTGGAATAGTATTGACGGGCTAATATATTGTAATTTCTTGCTATCAGAATAACCTAGGTTATTAATAGAAAAAATTTCTTTCCATATAATACAAATATTGGTAAATACATTGATATAACTTAACGCATTTGGACAATCATTTAGGTACATAACCAATAGGTGACTATATAAAATTTTTTTTCTATCACCACCACATGCTATATATAATTTCATTAGATTTGGAGCACTACTTAAATCAAAGTCCTTTTGTTTCATTATCATTAATTGTTCTTCTATTATTTTATATATTTCTGTTGGATCAAGTTCATGCATATTGTATAGTTCTCTATCTTTGTTTATAACGTATTTTAGAGGTTCTAATACATATTCCTTTTCTTCTTTAGACATTTTATTTAGTTTAGGTAGAAAATCTTCTGAATTTATTGTATATAGTATATTTAATTGATCTTCTCTAAAGTTTAAATCTCTATTTTTTTCTATAAAATTTCTAATTCTATAGGTTCTTATTTTATCTTTTATACTCATAAACTTCTCCTTTTTGCTAAATTTATTCTATTATACTATCTTTTAAATTTTTGTAAACAATATTTTCTAGATATAATCCTTCTGCTGGTGCAGTTGTTCCATTCTGTTTACGAGATTTACTTTCTAGTATTTCTTTTACTTCTTTTGGAGTTTTTTTATTTTCACCAACTTTAATTAATAGGCCTACCATATTTCTTACTTGATAACGCATAAAACCATTTCCTTTGAAAGTTATTATATATTTGTTTTTATCTAATTTATCTCGTTTAATATGAGCTTTAGTAATGGTTCTGATACAGCTTTCCTTGGTGTTATTTTCTGTTACAAAGGCTCTATAGTCATGGGTTCCCTTTAGATGTTTAATAGCTTTCTTCATTTTCTTAATATTTAAGAGGTAATTATACTGAAATACATAATTTCTTTCTAAGGGATTATATTCACCTAGATTAATATAGTATTTATACACTTTACTTTTAACATTATATCTAGCATGAAAATTATCCCTTACATGATAGGCTTTTATTATATGGATATCATTAGGAAGGTTGCTATTTAGAGCCCTTTTTAATTTTTTCTCAGTAATGTTGATATTTACATCTAGATGTGCATATTGCATTTTAGCATGAACGTGTTTGTCTGTTCGTCCTGTTGCATGAATAATTGTTTTATTTTGATTATTTACTTTAGTTGCTGCTACTTCAATTTCTTCTTGGATCGTTTTTTTGTTTGGTTGTCTTTGGAATCCTACATAATTTGTTCCATCATAAGAAAATTGGATTAAGAATCTCATATTTCACCTTCTTTTTTTACACTATCTATGTAAAATTTTAAAAGTTTTCCACAGTTTTTGTTGAAAACTTTCTTTTTTTATGCTAATTATAGTACTTTTTTTCGATTTTTGAACTTTTTCTGTGGAAAACTCTAAATGTGTTTATAAATATCTTTAATTAGATCCCTGATGTCTCGATGATAGTCTATTTTGACTTTTTTTGTAGCTTTTGCTTTGTATATAAATAAAACAATGTCTGGAATCTCTACTTTTTCTCTTATAAGAGGTTTTACATTCTCATAAATCTCTTTACTATTTCCCTCTTTTAATACTTTATTATTCTTTAGGATAATTAAATGTTTTGTATAACGATACAGTATTTCACTGTCATTTGAGGCAATTACAATATTTATCTTATATTTTTCATTTAATTGAGTTAAAAGTCTAAATAGTTTTTTTTGATTTTTGTTATCTAAATTGATGAAAGGCTCATCTAATAAAATTATCTTAGGGTTTTTAATTAGACAAATAGCAATTTGTAATAGTTTTTTTTCGCTTGTTGATAAAGTATTTATATTTCTTTTTAAATACTCTTTTTTTAGATTAACAATTCTTAGTGAGTCTATGATTTTTTTTTCTGGATTCTTTATTTTTAGTTTATAATAATTAATCATGTAATTCATATACTCCTCTATTGTTGTCTTTGAATATTGATTTTCAAATTCTTGATTAATTATTCCTATTTTTTTTATTATAGACAATTTACTTTTTGCTGATAGTAATTCTTTTTCATAGGTTATCTCACCTTTTATCTCTAGTTTACCTGTTAATAAATTCAAAATCGTTGATTTGCCTTTGCCAGTTATTCCACAAATCTCATCTCTTGGGATAGTAAATGTTAGTTTGTGAAAATCTTTATACTCTACTTTATGAAGTTTTATTTCCATAATATCTCTACCATCCTGTCCATATCTATTTCTATGTCATTTATTAAGTTGTAATCATTTAACTTAACAGATAAATCCATCATAAAGGGAATAGAAAAACCTAATTTGTTTAGTTTACTGTCTTGCTTTAAAACTTCTAATGGTTCTCCTTCTAAAACGATTTTTCCTTTATCAAGAATATATAAATAGTCTGTTTTCAGTACTTCATCTAAATTACTAGTTGTCATCATTATGGTTATTTTCTCTTTTTGATTCAGTTTATTTAGAATTTTTAATAATTCTTTTGTTTCCTTTTTTGTGGTTATGGAACATATATTATCAATTAAAAGTACTTTTGGTGCAGAAATAAGTGCTACTGCTAATAAAAATTTTACTTTGTCTATCGCTACTAGAGTATTAGGATTATAAGTTAGAATATTTTCTATTTTTAATAGTTCTATTATTTTCCGATATCTTTTACTTTTTTCTTTTTGATCTATGGGGAGATTTTCTAAAATACTAAATAGCTCTTCTTCTATACTAGAATAGAGAAAATTTATTTTTTCTTCTACTAATATTAGTCCTATATCAGAAAATAGATTATTTTTATTTATTTGTTCTATTGGAATATGATTATAATAGATCCTACTCTCTGTTGAAATTAAACCTCCTATTAATTTTACTAAAGTAGTTTTTCCTGCATTATTTGTCCCTGCTATAGCGATAAATTCTCCTTTTTTTAAAGTGAGGTTAAAGTCTTGGAAAATTGTTTTATAACATAGATTTTTTATTTCTATTGTTGTATTTTCTGTTCTCACTTTTTCACCTCTACTTCCTCTGTAATATACTATTATAATGATTTCTTAGCGAAAATAAACCTTTAATTCGTTAAAGCAAATTAAAGTTTATTTTAATTTTTGTTTTTGAATATGATAAGTTATTCTTAAAAACATTTTATCTGATAAAAATCTTCCTAAAAATTTTATACATTTCATTTTAAAACCTGGTATGATTAACATTTTCTTCTTAAACATTTGATCTACTGCATAACGTGCTACATCTTTGGCATTCATTGCTTTTACTGCAAATTTTACATTGGCTACATTATTGAAGTTGGTGTTAACTGGTCCTGGTGCTAAACAAGAGATAGATACATTACTCTTTTTTTGCTTTAATTCATAATAGATTGCTTCTGTTAAGCTATAGACATATGATTTAGTAGCATAATATGTCGCCATTAAGGGACCTCCTGGTGGAAAGGATGCGGTTGATGCAACGTTTAGGATATAACCATGATCCCTTTTTAGCATCTCTTTTACAAATGATTTAGTTAAAATATGTACTGCCTTAATGTTGGTATCAATCATCTGGATATCGTTTACTAAAGATAGTTCATCAAAATTTCCACAACTGCCAAATCCAGCATTATTAATTAAGATATCTATTTGGGCATTTTTTGTTAAGACATACAATTCTTTTACTTTTTGCTCATTACTTAGATCTAAGGCAATAATTGTTGTTTTAGTTGGTAGTTGTTGTTGGAGTTGTTCTAATTTTTCCTTACTGCGAGCAACTAAAATTAGTTCGTGCTTTTTTTTAGCTAAATATTTAGCAATTTCTAGTCCTATTCCGCTTGATGCCCCAGTTATTAATGCTTTCATGATATCACCTCTTTTTATTATATTTTCTTTATTAACTTTTTATATTTTAAAATTATTTCATGTAAAACTTGATTATATTTTATCATACTCATACCATATTATTCAATCTGATATTTTTTATTTAATCCAAAAATAAGAAGCCTATTTCTAAGCTTCTATTTCTTTTTTTTGCTCTTCTTTTGTATCTTTTTTCTTTTCTGTTTTTGGTTCTTCTTTTTCTTCTACTAATTTTAATATTACCATTAGGCTATCATCACCGCGACGCTCAGCAAGTTTTAATATTTGTGTATAGCCACCATTACGGTTTTCATAACGTTTTGCTAAGTCATGGAATATTTTATCTACTAATTTTTTATCATTGTGTAAAAATGCTAATGCTTTTCTTCTAGAGATTAAATCACCTTTTTTTCCGTAGGTAATCATTTTATCAATAAACTTACGAGCTTCTTTAGCACGTGTTTCGGTTGTTGTTATACTCTCTTTTGCAATAACTTCTTTTGTTAAGTTTGCAAGCATACTTTTTCTATGTTTGTTATTGCGACCTAACTTTCTATATGCCATAATTTTTCCTCCTATATTAATCTTCGTCTTGTAATGTTAAGCCCATATCTCTAATTTTGTCTAATACTTCTTTTAGAGATTTCTTACCTAAATTACGTATTTTCATCATATCTGATTCACTTCTATTAACTAAATCTTGTAATGTATGAATACCTGCTCTTTTTAAACAATTATAAGCACGTACTGAGAAATCTAAATCTTCTATTGATGTTTCTAATGCCTTTGTTGCGGGGTCCTCTGTTTTTTCAATCATCATTCCACTAAAATCGGCAATTGATGATAAGTCTGTTAATAATTCGAAATGTTCAATTAAGATGCGAGATGCTAATGCGATTGATTCCTCTGGCTTGATTGAACCGTTAGTCCAAACTTCTAATACTAGCTTGTCATAGCTTTCATCTTGTCCAACACGAGCTGGTTCTACTTCATATGATACTCTTTCTATTGGAGAATATGAAGTATCCATTACAATGACTCCCACTTTTTTATTATCTAATTTTTGCTTATTAATTTCACTATCAACATATCCACGACCACTTGTTACAGTCATTTCCATATAAAGCTTACCACCTTTACTTAAGGTAGCAATTACTTTATCCTTATTGATAATTTCAATATCAGAATCACATTCGATATCTCCAGCAGTTACTTCTCCTTCTTTATTAACATCCAATGTAATTGTTTTTGGTCCATTAGAATGATTTTTTATTACAACACCTTTTAAGTTTAATATGATTGTAGCAACATCTTCATAAACTCCTTCGATTGTTTGGAATTCATGTAAAACTCCATCTATTTTTACACTACTTATGGCACTACCTGGTAGAGATGATAACATTACTCTTCTTAGGGCATTTCCTAAAGTAGTACCAAATCCTCTTTCTAATGGTTCTAATTCAAATTTTCCATAGAAATTACTTTCTACTGAATCTGTAATTTTATATACTGGTTTTTCAAATTGTAACATGAAACTAACCTCCCTTTATTTATCGATTTACAATTAACCACGTGGACGTTTTGGTGGACGACATCCGTTATGTGGTATTGGTGTAGAATCATTAATTGCAGTTATTTCTAAACCTGCTGTTTGAAGCGAACGAATAGCTGTTTCACGTCCTGGTCCTAACCCTTTAACATACACTTCTACTTTACGCATACCCATATCATAGGCAGCTTTTGCTGCAGCCTCGGCAGCAGTACCAGCAGCAAATGGAGTTGACTTTTTACTTCCCTTAAATCCTAATGCTCCACTTGATGCCCAACTAATTGTATTACCATCTTTATCTGTGATGGTTGTTATTGTATTATTAAATGTTGCATGAATGTGTGCTACACCTTCAGGTACATTTTTCTTTACTTTTTTCTTTCTCGTTTTATAAGCCATGATTTACCCTCCTTTACCTATTATACTTTCTTTTTATTTGCAACAACTTTACCTCTACCCTTACGAGTACGAGCATTTCTATTTGTTCTTTGTCCTCTTACTGGAAGCCCTTTTTTATGACGAGATCCTTGGTAAGAATTAATTTCCATTTTTGTTTTGATGTTCATACTAACTTCACGACGTAAGTCACCCTCTGTTATATGGTTATTTATTTCATCACGAAGCTTAATTAATTCTTCTTGTGATAACTCACCTGCTTTTTTTGTAGGCTCAACACTTGCATTTTTACAAATTTTTCTTGCTAAGCTTCTTCCAATACCATAAATATAAGTTAATGATATAACGATATGTTTATCATTTGGAATATCTACACCTTTAATACGTGCCATTTATTTCACCTCCTATTACCCTTGTCTTTGTTTATGTTTAGGGTTCTTTTTACAAACAACTCTAACAGTACCTTTACGTTTTACTATTTTACAATCAGCACAAATTGGTTTTACTGATGGTTTTACTTTCATTATAATCCCTCCTATTATTTTCGATAGGTAATACGCCCACGTGTTAAGTCATAAGGCGATAGTTCTATTACTACTGTATCTCCTGGTAAGATGCGAATGTAGTGCATTCGTATTTTACCAGAAACGTGGGCCTCCACAATGTGACCATTTGTCAGTTCAACTTTAAACTTGCCACTTGGGATAATTTCAAGAACTTTACCTTCCATTTCGATTGTATCTTCTTTAGCCATCTCTTCACTCTCCTGTTAAAATTTCATATCCATCTTGGGTTATAACTACTGTATGTTCATAGTGAGCTGATGGACTGTGATCTTCTGTTATAACGGTCCAGTCATTTTCTTCAAGATAAATTTCTGGACTTCCTAATGTTAGCATTGGTTCAATAGCGATTACCATTCCTACTTTTAATCTAGGACCAGTATTGAGATCCCCATAATTGGGAACATTTGGATCTTCATGAATGTCTGTTCCTACTCCATGGCCACATAATTCTTTTACTACTCCTAGATTGTGCTTTTTCGCATAAGTTTCTATTGCATGACTGATATCACCAATTCTGTTACCTGGCTTTACTTGTTCAAGTCCTATGAATAGGGACTTTTCAGTATGTTCCATTAGGAATTGTTTCTCTTCTGTTACTTCTCCTACTTTGTAGGTCCAAGCAGAATCGCCATGATATCCTTTGTAACATGCCCCAATATCTAGTGTTACAATATCACCATTTTTTAGTATTCTATCGCTTGGAAAACCATGTACAACTTCATCATTAATACTAATACATAAAGCTGTTGGAAATCCTTTATATCCCTTAAAGGATGGAGTTGCATTATTTTCTCTTATAAACTTTTCTGCAAGTCGATCTATTTCCTTGGTAGCAATTCCCTCTTTTATAAATGGTTTAATATATTGATGAGTTTTATAAACAATATTTCCTGCTTTTCTTAAAAGGTCAACTTCTCTTTCGCTTTTTATGGTAATCATCTACTCACCACCTATAATCTTTATAATTTGATCAAAAATTTCATTTGGTTTTTTGTTACCATCAAGATGATAAATCAATCCTTTTTTATCATAGTGCTCAATAATTGGGGCAGTTTTTTTTAAATACATTTGATATCTAGTTTGAAATGATTCAAGATTATCATCTTTTCTTTGATATAGTTTTCCTCCACAATCATCACAAATCGAATCTATTTTTGGTTTTTGGTTTTCTTCGTTAATATTATATACAGCATGACAATCTGGGCATATTCTTCGACCAGTTATCCTTTTTTCTAATCTTTTTTCATCAATATCTAAAACAAAGACATACCCTAACTTTAAATTGATCTTTTTTAAAATTTCATCATATTTTAATGCTTGCTCATAATTACGAGGAAACCCATCAATGATGAAACCATTTTTACAATCTTTTTTTGAAAGTCTATTCTCAACTAACTTATAGGTGATTTCATCTTTAACTAAATTTCCACTTGCTAGTGTTTCGTAAACATAATTTCCTATTTCTGTATCTTCTTTTGATATTTCTCTTAGAATATCACCTGTTGAAATATGGGGAATATGATATTGATCCATAATTAGTTCAGCTTGCGTTCCTTTCCCTGCAGCAGGTGGAGCGATAAACATTATACTTTTCATTTTTACCTTCTACTATATCCTCTTTTATAATTTCTTGTAAGTAGACTTCCTTCTAATTGTTTATATGTTTCAAGGGCAACACCAACTACGATTAATAACCCTGTACCACCAATTGAAACACTAGTAGGTAAATTGGTTACCTTAGAAAAAATAATTGGTAGTCCTGCAATTATAACTAAGAATAATGCTCCTAACACAGTTATTCTTGAAAGAACTTTACTTAAATAATTTTCTGTTTCTTTACCTGGGCGAATACCAGGAATGTATCCACCACTTTCTTGTAAGTTTTTAGAAAATTCTTCTGGTTTCATTTGAATGAATGTATAAAAATATGAAAATAGAAAGATTAATACAACATATATGATGAAGCCAACTGGTGTTGAATAATTTAAATATTTTTGAACAAATATACTAAA
This sequence comes from uncultured Clostridia bacterium, assembly GCA_947643225.1. Classification (GTDB taxonomy): domain Bacteria; phylum Bacillota_I; class Bacilli_A; order RF39; family UBA660; genus UBA2730. The sequence continues at coordinate 10,615 of CANRVH010000012.1, read as the reverse complement.
TCCTTCTTTATTAATTACTGTTGCCATAATACTTGGTATACTTAATAAGCTTGATGCAAAGATTACTGGTACTACGTTTGCTGAATTTATTTTGATTGGCATGTATGAAGTATTCTTTTCATATGTACTACTTGATTTATTTGCATATTGTATTGGTATTCTTCTTTCTGATTCTTGAATGAAGATTACTCCAACTAATATGATTAAGTATACTAATGCAAATATTATGAATTTAACGATTCCAAAAACAGTTAATTGAACAGTTGAAAATGTTACTAAGCTTTGGAATGCTGTTAGGAACATTTCTGGAAGCGTTGAAATAATACCAGCCATAATAATTAAGCTTAGACCGTTTCCTACTCCTTTTTCAGTAATTTGATCCCCTAACCACAATAGGAATGCTGTTCCCGCTGTTAAAATAGTTGTGATATATAGGTACTCAAAAGCATTACCAGTTTTACCATAAAAGGCAAAAGCGAAAGCATATCCTTCTATGAATGCAAAGGCAATTCCCATATATCTCGTTATTCTATTTAATTTTTGTCTTCCTGTATGACCCTGTTTAGCAAGATCAGAGAAGTATGGAATAATATCCATTTCCAATAACTGCATAATAATGGAAGCTGTAATGTAAGGCATAACCCCTAAAGCAAATATTGAAAATTTCTTAAAGGCTCCTCCACCCATGGAATTTAATAATTCAAGAAATCCTAAATTACTAGTAACCTTTTCTGTACCTGGTACTCTAATTGAGCAACCTAAGATAAAGATTGCAAGGATTGTCATCGTAAAATAAATCCGATGTCTAATATCCTTATTGGTTGGAGTAAATAATTGCTTCATGGTTTTAAGCATACTAGATCACCTCAGCTTTACTTCCTGATTCATTGATCTTTGCTAACGCAGTTTTAGAAAATTTATTAGCTTGAATCGTTAATTTCTTTTCTAATGTTCCATTACCTAATACTTTAATACCAGATAATTGATTTTTAATGATTCCTGTTTCTTTTAATAAAGCAGGTGTTACTGTTGTTCCCTCTTCAAAACGATTTAAATCGCTTAGATTAATAACAGCATATTCTGTTTTGAACATTGCGTTTTTAAACCCTCTTTTTGGAATACGGCGATATAGTGGTAATTGTCCACCTTCAAATACGGCACTTACTCCACCACCACTACGAGACTTTTGTCCTTTTTGTCCACGCCCACAAGTTTTTCCTAATCCACTACCAGAGCCACGTCCAACGCGTTTTTTAGAATGAGTAGCTCCGATATTTTTCTCTAATTCATGTAATTTCATTATCCTAATATCTCCTCTACTGTTTTTCCGCGAAGTTTTGCAACTTGTTCTGGTGTTTTAATTGATTCAAGTGCATTGATAGCAGCCTGAGCCATATTTAGTTTGGTTCTTGCTCCTAATGATTTTGATACAATATCACGTATTCCTGCTAATTCTAGTACAGCACGAACAGATCCACCAGCAATAATTCCAGTTCCGGCTTTAGCAGGTTTTACAATAACTCTTGCAGCTCCTGATACACCGATTGCTTCATGGGCAACTGTACGTCCGTCAATTAGAGGTATTTTTATGATATTTTTATGAGCAGCTTGAATCGCTTTTTTAATTGCATCAGGTACTTCGGCAGCTTTACCAATTCCTAATCCAACTCTTCCATTTCTATCTCCAACAACAACGGTAGCTGAGAATCTTCTTTGACGTCCTCCTTTGTTAACCTTAACAACACCTTTGACATCAACTACTAATTCTTCAAACTCTTTGTTTTTGGGATCCATGTTTTTCTTTTGCATAAATACCCTCCTTAGAACTCTAATCCATTTTCACGTGCAGCATCTGCTAATGCTTTCACACGTCCATGATAAAGGTATCCACCTCTATCAAAAACTACTTGTGTAATTTTAGCTTTTTTTGCTTTTTCAGCAATAGCTTTTCCTACCACTTTTGCTGCTTCTATATTACTACCATTAGTAAGCTTTAAATCTTTTTCTAATGAGGAAGCAGATACTAGAGTAGTCTTATTTTCATCATCAATGATTTGTGCATATATTCCAGTATTAGAACGAAATACACATAATCTTGGTATAGTACTTGTACCACTAATCTTATTTCTTATACGACTATGGCGCATTACTCTCATACTATTACGAGATTCTTTTTTTATCATAATAAACTCCTTCCCTACTATTTAGCAGCTTTTTTTCCTTCTTTACGACGAATATACTCGTCTTTATAGCGAATACCTTTTCCTTTATATGGTTCTGGCATTCTTACTTTACGTATATTAGCAGCAAATTCTCCTACCTTAATTTTATCAATTCCTTTGACATTAAGTTCTGTATTACTTGGAGCTTCTACTGTTAAATCTTCTGGAATTTCCATCTCAACTGGATGAGAATAACCAGCATTAATCACAAGTTTTTTACCTTGAACATTAAAACGATAACCAACTCCGACAATCTCTAATGTTTTTTGGAATCCTTCTGTTACACCTTTAATCATGTTTGTAATTAAGGCATTCATGGTTCCATGATTTGCTTTATAGGAATCATTTTCGCGCTCTAAAGTAATTTGATTATCTGCTTGTTTCATTGTGATACCTTTTAATAGTTTCTCTTCTAATGTACCTTTTGGCCCTGTAACTTTAATAATACCATTTTCTTCTGTTACAGTTACGTTTTCTGGTACAGTAATGATACGATTTCCAATACGGCTCATTTTGACACCTCCTTATATTTTTTTATTACCAAATATAAGCTAGAACTTCTCCACCTATATTTTGCTTACGAGCTTCTTTATCTGTCATTATTCCTTTTGATGTTGAAAGAATAGCAATACCTAACCCATTCAATACCTTAGGAATTTCATCATTTTTAGCATAAACACGAAGTCCTGGTTTGGAAATTCTCTTTAATCCAGTGATAACTCTTTCTTTGTTCTCAGCATATTTCAGTGTTAAAGTAAGAGTTCTACCTTCTACTTTATATTCTTTAATAAATCCTTCTTCTTTTAAGATTCTTGCGATTTCAACCTTAATTTTAGAAGTTGGGATTTCAACAGTTTCATAACGCATTTGATTGGCATTACGAATACGTGTTAACATATCTGCAATTGTATCTGTTACTACTGCCATAATTAATCCTCCTTTCCAATTACCAGCTTGATTTTTTTACACCTGGTATTTGTCCTTTATAAGCTAATTCACGAAAGCATATACGACATATTCCGAATTTACTCATTACTGCATGTGGTCTTCCACAACGAGCACAACGAGTATATTCGCGAACTTTATACTTTGGCTTTCTATTAGCTTTTACAATCATACTTTTTTTTGCCATGTTTCACCCTCCAATTACTTTCTAAAAGGAATTCCTAATTCATTTAATAAATCAAATGATTCTTCATTCGTTTTTGCAGTTGTTACAAAAACGATATCCATACCACGTACTTTAACTACTTCATCGTAGTTGATTTCTGGGAATATTAGTTGTTCTTTAATACCCATAGTATAATTTCCTCTACCATCAAATGCTTTTGGACTAACACCACGAAAGTCTCTAACAAGTGGTAAGGAAACAGAGATTAACTTATCCATAAAGTTATACATATTTTCTCCACGTAATGTTACTTTACAACCAATTGATTGTCCTTCCCTTAACTTAAATCCAGCAATTGATTTTTTTGCTTTAGTAACTACTGGTTTTTGTCCTGTAATTAAAGCTAAATCCTTAACTGCTGCTTCTAATAATTTGGAATTTGTTGTAGCATCTCCTACACCCATATTAACAACTATTTTTTCTAATTTTGGTACTTCCATGATTGATTTATAATTATGTTTATTTTTTAAATTTGGAACAACTTCATTTAAGTATTTTTCTTTTAGGCGGTTCATCTTTTACCCTCCTTCCAATTAATCAAGCTTTTCGTTTGATTTTTTTGTAATCCTTATTTTTTTACCATTTTTATCAGTTGTGTGTCCTATTCTAGTTCTTTTATTAGTTTTAGGATCAATGATCATCACATTTGAAGCATTGATTGGAGCTTCCATCTCTACGATTCCTGCAGCTTGCATTCCTGTTGCTTTTTGATGTTTTTTTACAATATTGACACCTTCAACAACTACTCTATTCTCTTTTCTTAATGTTTTGATTATTTTTCCTTCTTTACCTTTATTAGAACCAGCGATAACTACAACTTTGTCTCCTACTTTAAAGTTCATATTATCCTCCTTCTATAGTACTTCTTTAGCTAAAGATACAATTTTCATGTAGTCTTTATCACGAAGTTCTCTGGCAACTGGTCCAAAAATACGAGTTCCTACTGGACTCTTGTCATCTTTTATGATAACACATGCGTTATCATCAAACTTAATGTAGCTTCCATCTTCACGACGAACACCCTGTTTAGATCTAACAATAACAGCTTTTACAACTTTTCCTGCTGGTACATTCGAGTTAGGAATTGCTTTTTTAACAGTCCCAACAACTACATCACCGATATTTCCAGTTTTGACTTTACTACCTCCAAGTACACGAATTACTAATAATTCACGAGCTCCAGAGTTGTCTGCAACTTTCAATCTACTTTCTTGTTGTAACATAAAATTTCCTCCTTCACTTTCGTTATATAATGACTGATTCTTTTACGATTTCTTTTAAATAGAAATGTTTCGTCTTAGAAATTGGTCTTGTTGATACGATTCTAACAACATCTCCAACTTTTGCTTTATTTGTTTCATCATGTACTGCATATTTCTTAGATTGTTTAACTCTTTTATGATATAAAGAATGAGTTTTATAAGTTTCAACTAAAACAGTAATTGTTTTGTTGTTTTTTGCGCTTACAACTTTTCCAACTAATTCCTTTTGTATAGCTTTTTCCATTTTAAGCGGCCTCCTTCTTTACATTTTCACGTTCTTTTAGAACAGTTTTCATTCTAGCAACGGTGTGTCTAAGTTCTCTAATTCTTGAAGGTTTTTCTATGTCACCAGTTGCTTGTTTAAAACGTAAGTTAAAAAGTTCTTCTTTGGTTTCTTTTAATTTTTCATTAATTTCTTCGGTTGATAATTCTCTTATTTCTTTAACCTTCACTTTACTCACCACCATTTTCTTTCTTTACAAATTTTGTTTTAATTGGTAATTTGTGACTTGCAAGTCTTAATGCTTCACGTGCTACTTCTTCTGTAACTCCAGCAACTTCAAACATGATCTTGCCTGTCTTTACAACAGCGACCCATCCTTCAACGTTACCTTTACCTTTACCTTGACGAGTACCAATAGGTTTTTTCGTAAGTGGCATATGTGGGAAAATATTGATCCATACTTTTCCACCACGTTTCATATAACGTGTCATAGCAACACGAGCAGCTTCGATTTGATTTGCTGTAATCCAAGCTCCTTCTTTTGCTTGTAGACCGAATTCTCCGAAGCTTAACGTTGTATTTCCACGTGAATGTCCTTCATGAGGTAATCTATGAACACGACGGTATTTTGTTCTTGATGGTATTAACATAATTACTTACCTCCCTCGTGTTTATTTACATTTCTTTTTCTAGCAAGAATTTCACCTTTATAAATCCATACTTTTACCCCAATTTTACCAAATGTTGTGTCTGCCTCACTAGTTGCATAATCAACATCTGCTCTTAAGGTATGTAATGGAATTGTTCCTTCAGTGTATCCTTCACTACGAGCCATGTCAGCTCCACCAAGTCTTCCTGAAACTTGTGTTTTTATTCCCTTAGCCCCCGCTTTCATCGCATTTCTAATTGCACGTTTTTGGGCCATACGGAATGATGCTCTATTAGTAATTTGATTTGCTATTGAATCTGCTACTAACTTTGCATTTAGATCAGCTTTCTTAATATCAACAATGGAAATTTGAACATTTTCACCAGTCATTTTAGAAAGTTTTTTCTTCAATTTTTCGATTTCTTCTCCACCTTTTCCGATCATTACACCAGGTTTAGAAGTATGAACTGTAACTTCACATTTTTTTGTTGTTCTTTCAATTTCAACTTTAGCAACTCCAGCATTTTTTAAATTCTTCTCGAAGTATTCACGAATTTTAATGTCTGTTAATAAATTCTTTGAAAAGTCTTTTTTATTTGCATACCATTTTGCTTCCCAATCTTTATTAATGCCAAGTCTAAGTCCATTAGGATTAACTTTTTGTCCCATGTGAATTTTCCTCCTATTTTATTTTGTAGCCACTACGATAACGATGTGACTAGTTCTTCTATCTTTATGTCCAATGTGAGAACGTGAATCAAAGAAATGACGTTTCATAACTGGACCAGCATCTACTCTTGCTTCTTTAACATATAATGCCTCAGCATCAGCACCATTATTGTTAACAGCATTAGCAATAGCAGAGTCTAAAACTTTTTTAATCAGTCTAGCTGACTTTTTATTTATATTATTTAATATGGTTTGTGCTTCACTTACATTTTTTCCACGAATTAAATCAATTGTTATTCTTGTTTTAATAGGTGATATACGAAGTGATTTCGCAATTGCTCTTGCTTCCATATAATTCCCTCCTAGTCATTAGTTTTATTTTTTCTTGTCTTGTCCATGTCCACCAAATTTACGTGTTAAAGCAAATTCACCTAATTTATGACCAACCATATCTTCAGTTACATAAACGGGAATAAACTCTCTACCGTTGTGAACCGCAAATGTATGTCCTATAAAATCAGGATAGATAGTGGAACGGCGTGACCATGTCTTAATGACTTCTTTTTTTCCGGATTCATTTAATTTTTGAACCTTTTTTAATAATCTTTTAAATACATAAGGTCCTTTTTTTAAACTTCTAGCCATTTTTTCATCATCCTTTCCTATTTACTATTGCGACGACGTACGATAAACTTGTCTGATTGTTTTTTCTTACGTGTCTTATAACCAAGTGCAGGTTTACCCCAAGGTGTCATTGGTGCTTTACGTCCTACTGGAGCACGTCCTTCACCACCACCATGTGGATGGTCATTAGGATTCATAACAGAACCGCGAACTGTTGGGCGAATACCCATATGACGTTTACGTCCTGCTTTTCCTAATTTAACAAGTGATGAATCCTCATTTCCAACTTCACCAATTGTTGCCATACAGGTTCCTAATACTTTTCTTTGTTCTCCGCTAGATAAGCGAAGCATAACATAGTTTCCTTCACGACCTAATATTTGAGCGGATGTTCCAGCACTACGTGCAAGTTCTCCACCTTTACCAGGGCGAAGCTCGATATTATGAACTAAAGTACCAACTGGGATACTTGCAAGTGGTAAAGCGTTACCTACTTTAATATCAGCATTTTCTCCTGCTTCAATTTTTGTTCCTACTTCTAATCCTTTAGGAGCAATAATATATCTTTTTTCACCATCAGCATAATTAATTAGTGCAATATTTGCTGTTCTGTTTGGATCGTATTCAATACTTGCAACTGTACCAGGTATATTCAATTTATTTCTCTTAAAATCAATGATACGATATTTTCTTTTTACTCCGCCACCTTGATGACGAACAGTAATTTTTCCTTGATTATTACGTCCACTTTTTTTATTTAATGTTACTGTTAGACTTTTTTCTGGAGTTTTCTTTGTAATATCTTCATTGACTAATGTACTCATTTTTCTACGACCTGGTGTAGTAGGTTTATAATTTCTTATTGCCATAATTTAAATCTCCTTTCTAACCAAGTTCTATTGTTTGACCTTCAGCTAGTGTAACAATTGCCTTTTTTGAACGATTTGTTAAACCAGTGTAGCGTCCAACTCTTTTCTTTTTCGGTTTTTCATTAATTGTTGAAATCTTAACAACTTTTACTTTAAAAATTTTTTCAATAGCAAGTTTGATTTCTGTTTTATTTGCTTTTGGATCTACTTTAAAGGTATATTGTCCATTAGCTTGTGCAGTTTGTGATTTTTCTGTAATTACTGGTGCTTTAATAATATCTAAATATCTTGTATCCATTATGCTAGCACCTCCTCAATAGCTTTTAATGCATCTTCTGTAATTAGTACTATATTTGTTGCTACTAAATCTAATACATTTACTTCATCTGCAGAAATTAATACTACATTTTGAAGATTACGTGATGCTAAAATGATATTTTCATCAAATTCTTTTACAATAATTAAAACTTTTTTATCTTCAAGTTTTAATGTTTTTAATAAAGCAACCATCTCTTTTGTTTTAGGAGTAGTTAGTGTAATATTTTCTACCACTACTAATTCTTTGTCGTTTGCTTTTTCTGTTAAAGCAGTTCTTATTGCTAATCTTCTTTCTTTACGATTTTGTTTTTTGCTATAATCTCTTGGTACTGGAGTTCCATAATTTCCTCCACCTACCCATTGAACGGCTCTAATTGAACCTTGACGAGCATGTCCTGTTCCTTTTTGTCTCCATGGTTTTCTTCCACCACCACGAACTTCAGAACGATTTTTTGTTTTATGAGTTCCTTGTCTTAATGCTGCTCTTGCAAGTATTACAGCATCATATAGAACTTTATTATTTGGGGTAATATCAAATACATTTTCATTTAGTTTTAGTTCCTTAACTTTTTCACCTTTAAGGTTTAAAAGATCTACTTTTTTCATCCTTATTTCCTCCTTTCATCACTATCCATTTTATTTATAAGTTTCATTTATAATAAATTATGTGATGATTATTCTGCAGTTTCTACTGATTCAACATTTTCTACTGTCTCAGTTTCTTTTACAGGTGTTTCTTCTTTGTAACTAATTAAATCAGCTTTTTCGTTTTTCTTATTTGGCATTTTTACAGCTGTTTTAATAAGAACTAAAGATTTCTTAGCTCCTGGAACATTTCCTTTAACTAAAATACAGTTATTTTCCATATCTATTTGAACTATTTCAAGGTTTTGAACAGTTCTTTTTACATTACCCATTTGTCCAGGAAGTTTTTTTCCTTTTAATACATGCATAGGTCTCATTGTACCTAATGAACCAACACCTCTATGATATTGAGAACCGTGCCCCATAGGACCTGTTGATTGATTGTGACGTTTAATGACACCTTGGAACCCTTTTCCTTTACTTGTACCAGTTACGTCAACGATTTCTCCCTCTTCAAAGATATCAGCATTTACTACTTGACCTAATGTGTAATCACTTACGTTTACTCCTCTAATTTCTCTTAAGAAGCGCTTAGGTTCAGTATTAGCTTTTTTTGTATGACCCACTTTTGGTTTGTTGCTTAAGCTTTCTCTAATTGTTTGTGTTGCTAATTGAATAGCATCATAACCATCTTTTTCAACTGTTTTAATTTGAGTAACCACATTTGGTTCAATCTCGATAACAGTTACCGGAATTAATTTACCTTCTTTTGTAAATACTTGGGTCATTCCGATTTTTTTACCTAAGATTCCTTTCATTTCTTCCTCCTAATTAAATCATTTTAATTTCAATATCTACTCCGCTTGGTAAATCTAAATGAGATAGTGCCTCAATAGTTTCCTTGCTTGGATTTTTGACATCAATTAGTCTTTTATGTGTACGCATTTCGAATTGTTCACGTGAATCTTTATATTTATGAACAGCTCTTAAAATTGTGAATTTTTCAATTTCTGTTGGTAAAGGAACTGGTCCTGAAATATTACCACCTGATCTTTTGATTGTTTCAACAATTTTTGTAACAGCATTATCTAAAATCTTATGATCATAAGCTTTCATTCTTATACGCATTTTTTCTGTTGCCATTTAAAATCCTCCCTTCGTCTATATCTAGTATAGGCTTGCTCCGTGCAAATAACCTGTTTTTCCAGCAACCTTTCCTGGTGTATCAGCAACCTTGCACATCTAAGCAGTCACACAGTTATAATTGTAACACACTATATATATAAATTGCAATATTTATTTCATTCTTTTTTAAACTTTTGCTGAATTCTTTTGCCAATTCATTTTTTTGATGAAAAATATAGGAACTTTTAAATATCATTATATGTATTTCTTAAAAGAGTAAGGAAAAAGGAAAATTTTTTCAGAAGAAGTATAAAATAAAAAAATCCACAGAAAATGTGGAAAAAGAAAACATTGCAACAAAAGATACAATGGAATAAACAAAAAAAATCTTGGCAACGTCCTATTTTCCTTTCCTTATTATATAGGGGTATTGTGGGAATTTGGTAGCTACGTGATTGCTACCTATAGTAATTCATAGCGATTTATAATAATTATGAAGAGTAAAAGAAGTAAAGCAACTGATATTCCTATGTCAGTAAAAATGAAAGTTTGGGAGCGTGATAATGGTTGCTGTATTATATGTGGAAATAATTATAATGTTATGCCAAACGCTCATTATATTTCACGTGCTAAAGGTGGTTTAGGTATAGAAGAAAATATCTTTACCGCTTGTACTAGATTAACAAGAAATGACTGTCATTATAAATTTGATAATGGTACAAAGGAAGAAAGAGAAAAGCTAAAAAAAATTGTACAAGATTATTTTATTTCTATTTATCCAAACTGGAGTGAAGATAATCTATATTATAAAAAATAGCACAAAAAAAGACGAGACCGTTTAATGTCTCGTTTCTTTTATTAATGGTTTCCACTTTGATATTGATAACTACCTACTGTT
>CANRVH010000011.1 GCA_947643225.1 uncultured Clostridia bacterium | reverse complement strand
TTAGGATAACATAGTTTTTACAAATTTAAAATAGTTATCGAACAGGTCTATTATATTTTCCAAAATATTTATCTGAATATGATTAAGCAAGTAACTAGGTTGATAAATTGTTCTATAACTTCCATTTTTCTTTAGTATCTTAAATATTTTATAATTATTTTGAGTATTATTAGCAATAGAATATAACCTTTTAATTTTAGCCCTATCACTAATATCTTCATCAATAAGATTTAGAGATAGTAAAAATTACTTACATTGATATTGATCAAGATACTTCCAGCTTCACACCTTTACTACCTCCTAAATAAGCAATACTATTAATATTGTAATATGGAAATGGACAGTACTACATAAAATGTAGAAAAGATCCTTTGGAATATTACAATTAAAATATCCATATAACATATGTCCTTTAACGACTCGCTAAAAGGAGAAAACTCCATTCACTATTGCTTATAAACTATAATACTCAAATATAGAAAAAGTAAATTAAAATTTTTTAATTTCATCATGGAAAAAAAGAGAACGATCAATACGATAATGAAATAACCCCTGCTTTTTAAAGCCAACATCTAGTGCCACTCTTTTTGAATGACGATTAGAATTTTCTATATATAACTCTATTTCATTAATACGATTATCTCTCTGAAACAAAAACTCACTAATTTCTGTTAATAAAAGTTTTCCATATTGATTGCCTCTAAAGGAAGATTCAATCACATAATTAAGAGAAACCCTTTGAAAAGAATCAAGACTAGAAATATATACATATCCCACATTAATATCTTCTAAAGAAACAACATAATGAAACGAATTAATACCTTCTCCTTGTCTTACATGTCCACTAGTAAGAATAGGCTTAATAAAACCAGAAAATTCATTATTTTCTAATAAAAGTTTTTGGAGTAATTCCAAATGACTTTTATTATCTAAGTCAACTTTTTTTAGAGTTAAATTTCCTATACTAAAATAAGTAGTATTTAAATTATTCATTCAAATTTTCTTCTATTCTTATCAATTGATTATATTTACAAGTTCGATCTGTTCTAGACATAGATCCTGTTTTAATTTGACCCAAATCAAGACCAACAGATAAATCAGCAATCGTTGTATCCTCTGTTTCTCCACTTCGATGTGAAAGAATGGTTTTGTATCCATTATTTACAGCAAGCCCTATTGCTTCAAGTGTTTCAGTAATTGTTCCAATCTGATTTACTTTCAATAATATTGCATTTCCTGCCTGTAAATCAATTCCTTTTTGTAAATATTCTTTATTAGTAGTAAAAATATCATCTCCAACTAATTGAACTCGATCACCTAATCTCTCAGTGATTTTCGTAAACCCTTCCCAATCATTTTCATGAACAGGATCTTCAATAGAAATAATCGGATAGGTAGAAATTAATTTCTCATAAAAATCAATTAACTGATCTGTAGTAAATTCTTCCCCTGTTGACCAATGAAACTTATATTTACCTAAGTCATCATCCCAAAATTCTGATGCTGCAACATCTATAGCATAACAAACATCCTCTCCTGGTTCATAACCAGCTCTTTTAACAGCCTCAGTAATTAATTCAAAACCTTCTTCATTACTTTGAAGATCTGGGGCAAAACCACCTTCATCTCCTACCCCTGTTGCATAACCCTTTTCGTTAAGAACCCTCTTTAAGCTATGGAAAACCTCAGCACCAACTCGAACTCTTTCCTGAAGTGTATCTCTTTGTGGAATAATCATAAACTCCTGAAAATCAACCTGATTATCTGCATGAGCTCCACCATTTAGAATATTCATCATAGGATATGGAAGAGAAAGTCTTCCATTACCAAACCTCTCTTGAACATACTGATAAAGTGGTTTCTTCTCTGAATTAGCACTCGCCTTCAAAACCGCCATACTAATACCAAGAATAGCATTAGCCCCATATTTACTCTTAGTCTTTGTTCCATCAGCTTCAATCATCTTTACATCTATTTCACTTTGATTAGAAGCATCCATTCCAACAACCAATTCCTTTAAGGGACCATTAACATGACCAACTGCATTCATAACACCTTTGCCATGATATCTTTCACCACCATCACGCATTTCTAATGCTTCTCTTTCACCAGTTGAAGCGCCACTTGGCACACTAGCACGTCCCATACTACCATCTTCTAAATAAACATCCACCTCTACCGTTGGATTCCCCCTAGAATCTAATATTTCTCTTCCTACTACATTTGTTATTTTCATATCCTCTTTCCTTTCTTTTATGAATTAATAGTACATAATTACTTATTTAACTCATTTACCAAATCCTTAAACTCCTGCCCTCTTATTTCACATTCCTTGTATTGATCCCACGAGGCAGAAGCAGGACTAAGTAAAACCACATCACCATCAGTAGCAATTTCCTTAATTTTCTGAAATCCATCTTTCAAATACTCAAACATATAAGTATTAACACTTAATTCTCTACCAAAGTCTAACACTCTCCTCCTACACTCTCCAATTGCAATAATTGCCTTCACATTTTTCATATAAGGAATAAGTTCTTGAAAGTCTTGACCTCTTTCCAATCCACCTAAAATAAGAATTATTGGACTAGTAAAAGAAGATAAGGCAATTTGAGCACATTTAATATTAGTTGCCTCTGTATCATTATAATAACGAACTCCATTAATTGTATTAACATATTCAAGTCGATGCTCTACACCACCAAAACTCTGAATCACTTTAGTAATCATTTCATTAGAAACCCCAAACTCTTTTGCAATCATAATTGCCGCCATACAATTTTCTATATTATGAACCCCTGGTATTTTAATATCTTCTACTTTTAAAACTTTATCTCCATAATAATAAATCGTATTATTTTCTAAATAACAACCATTAATAGTCTGATGACTAGAAAAATATTTAACATTAGAAGAAATATCCTTCAACTCATTCATAACTTCTTGATCCTCAATATTTAGTATTGCTAAATCATTCTCACTTTGATTTCTAAACATTTTTGATTTAACATACTTATAATTTTCATAAGTCTTCAAAAAATCAAGATGAGCAGGACTATAATTAGTAAGTAATGCAATATGTGGCTTAAACTGAATCAAATTCTCACTTTGTTGACAACTAACTTCCATTACAATAATATCATCCTTTTTTAATTGATCCAAAATACTACATAAAGGATATCCAATATTACCAACTAAATGAACTCTATCTCCAAAAGCTTCCTTTAAAATATTAAAAGTAAGAGTTGTCGTCGTTGTTTTTCCATTTGTACCAGTTATTCCAATCAAAGTAACATCATCAGGAAGCATCCGATAAGCAATTTCCACTTCATTAAGAACCTCTATTCCCAGTTCCTTAGCTTTTAATACATATTTGTGATCAATAGGAATTCCTGGATTCTTAACAAGATACTGATAACTTTCATCAAGTAAATCATCAGGATGACTACCAAATATCAGTTCCACTTCTAAATCCCTTAACTCTTGAATCTGCTCCTGATTATGGTTCTCCTCCGATTTATCATCATTCAATACTACTTTGTTTCCTCTTTTAGCAAGATATTTAGCTACTTGATAACCACTTCTAGCCATACCTAGTACAAATATCTTATTATCTTGAAACATTTATATCACCCATTATCATTATACTACACTTATTGTATTTTCAAAACCATAAGATAATGATATAATAAAAAAGAAAAGTAAGGAGGACCAATATGCAAATAGTTACTTTAGAACCCAATCAATTTGATTCCTTTGCAAGAAATCATAAATACTGTAATTACTATCAAACATCAAACTATGGAAAAACTATGGCTGAAAATGGCTATAATATTCACTATTTGGGTATTAAAGATGATGCAAAAAATCTAATTGGTGCTTCCTTGATTATTTATAAAGAAATATTCATGAACCAAAAAATTGCTTATGCTCCTCGTGGAATTTTATTTGATTATACAGATCAAGAAAAAGTACAAGAATTAAGTAAAAAGTTAAAACAAATACTAGGTAAACAAGGTTTTCTAATTCTAAGAATGGACCCCTATATTCCAGCAACTATAAGAAACTCCTCTGGTAAGCCGATAAATATGAATAATGAAATCAATAACATCATGAAAAACATTAAAGAAGCTGGTTTTAATTATAAAGGACAAAACAAATATTTTGAGAATGAATTACCTAGATACGAAGCAATAAAAATTTTAAATGAAGAAAACAATGCTTTATTTAAAAATTTAACAAAAAGAACTAGGCACAAAATAAATAGAGCCATAGGTTGTGGAATAACGATTTTTAATGATAAAGAAAAAAGAACAGATAAACTATATGAATTCTGTAAAACAAAAACAACCCTACCCCAAAAATATATAAATGATCTAGTAAAAAATTATCAAACAAGTAATATTTACTATGCTGTTTTAAATACAGATTCCTTTGTAGTAGAAGCAAAAAAAAGATATGAAAATGAACTAGACAAAAACGACTTTTTAGCAAAAAAAATTCAAAATAAACAAACAGACAATAATACGATTAAAAAAAGAGACTTAAATGCAAAAATGGAATCAGATAAATTGATTAATACCTATAAAAATGATTTAGTCTTAGCAACAAAACTTCTAAAAGAATATCCAAAAGGATTAATAATAGGAGCAGCATTAACAATAGAATATAACCAGGCCTCCTATCTAATTATTGATGGCTTTGAACAAAAATATAGTTACTTAAATTGCAATTATTTATTAAAATGGTATATCATAAATGAAACAAAGAAAAAAGGATTAAAATATTTTAATATGAATGCTATAGTAGGAAATTTTAAAAGTAATAATCCTTATAAAAACTTAAATGAAATGAAACTTGGATTTAATATTATACCAACAGAATATATTGGTGAATTTGATCTGATACTAAATAACTTTACTTATACAATGTATAAAAGTTTTAGTAAAGATAAAAATTATAAATTAAACAAAATGAATACTAACAAAAAAAATTAATCTTTTAAATAAAGATTAATTTTTTTAATTCATAAATTATTATTTATAAAAATTACTGATAATAAATTTAAAATCCATTCAATTACATAAAATAATAGACAACATCTGATTCATTCAAATAAACACTTAAAATACAAAAAAGGCAAGATATCTCGCCTTTTTAATTAATTATTCAATAACTTCTGAAACAACACCAGCACCAACAGTACGTCCACCTTCACGGATAGAGAACTTAGTACCTTGTTCAAGAGCGATTGGGTGAATTAATTCAACATCAAAGTTAATATTATCACCTGGCATAACCATTTCTACACCTTCTGGTAAATCAATAACACCAGTTACGTCTGTAGTTCTGAAATAGAATTGAGGACGATAGTTTGTAAAGAATGGTGTATGACGTCCACCCTCTTCTTTTGTTAATACATAAACAGAAGCTTTAAATTTAGTATGTGGAGTAACTGTTCCAGGTTTAACAAGAACTTGACCACGTTCTACTTGTTCACGTGAAATACCACGTAAAAGTACACCTGCATTATCTCCTGCTTCAGCATAATCTAATTGTTTTCTAAACATTTCGATTCCTGTAGCAACAGTTTTTTGAGTATCTTTAATACCTACAATTTCAACTTCATCATTAAGTTTTAATTGACCACGTTCAACACGACCAGTAACAACAGTACCACGTCCTGTAATTGTGAATACATCTTCAATACTCATTAAGAATGGTTTATCAGTATCTCTATCAGGAGTTGGAATCCACTCATCAACTGCAGCCATTAATTCATCAATATTAGCTACATAATTAGCATCACCTTCAAGAGCTTTTAATGCTGAACCACGAATGATTGGAGTATTATCTCCATCGAAATCATATTCGCTTAATAAGTCACGAATTTCCATTTCTACTAAATCTAATAATTCTGGATCATCAACCATATCACATTTATTCATGAATACAACCATTTTAGGTACTCCAACTTGACGAGCAAGTAAGATGTGTTCACGAGTTTGTGCCATAGGTCCATCAGTAGCAGCAATAACTAATATTGCTCCATCCATTTGAGCAGCACCTGTAATCATGTTTTTTACATAATCAGCATGTCCTGGACAATCTACGTGTGCATAATGTCTATTATCAGTACTATACTCAACATGAGCAGTATTGATAGTAATTCCACGTTCTCTTTCTTCTGGTGCTTTATCGATATTAGCGAAATCAACAGCTTCATTACCATTTTTTCCAGCTAAACACTTAGTAATAGCAGCAGTAAGAGTAGTTTTTCCATGATCTACGTGTCCAATAGTACCAATGTTAACATGTGGTTTTGAACGATCAAATTTTGCTTTTGCCATAATTTTTTTCCTCCTTATTTATTACAAAATCTATTTTATCTAATAATTGAAGTTTTTTCAACTATTTTGATACTTTTTTCATTAATTTCCACTTTTTTTAATTATTTCCTCAGAAATGCTTTTTGGAACTTCTTCATAATGATCAAAGAACATTACAAAGTTAGCTCTACCTTGAGTATTACTTCTAAGAGAAGTTGCATAACCAAACATTTCAGATAGTGGAACCATTGCACTTAACTTAACAGCACCAAGTTGTGTATCTTGACCAAGTGGCCTACCACGACGTCCTGTTAAATCACCCATTACATTACCAAAATATTCTTCTGGTGTTGTAACATCAACTTTCATAATTGGCTCTAAAATAACTGGCATACATTTATTTTTCATTTCTTTAACAGCTAAACTTGCAGCAACTTTAAATGCCATTTCATTAGAGTCAACATCATGATAACTACCATCATGTAAAGTAGCACGTACGTTAATCATAGGATATCCTGCAAGTACTCCATTCTGAAGTGCTTCTTGTAATCCCTTATCAACAACTGGTATATATTCACGTGGAACAACACCACCAACAACTTTATCAACAAACTCATATACTTGTTCTTCAAGAGGTTCAAATTCAACCCAAACATGTCCATATTGTCCACGTCCACCAGATTGTTTAATATATTTACCTTCACAATCACCTTTTTGTTTAATGGTTTCACGATAAGCAACTTGAGGTCTACCAACATTAGCTTCAACATTAAATTCACGCTTCATTCTATCAACGATAACATCAAGATGTAATTCACCCATACCAGCAATAACAGTTTGACCTGTTTCATGATCGGTGTGAACCTTAAATGTTGGATCCTCCTCAGCAAGTTTTTGAAGAGCAATAGCCATCTTATCTTGATCAGCTTTTGTCTTAGGCTCAACAGCAAGCTCAATAACTGGTTCTGGAACTACTAAACTTTCAAGAATAACTGCATTTTTCTCATCACACAAAGTATCTCCTGTTGTTGTATTTTTAAGTCCAACAGCAGCTGCAATATCTCCTGTATAAACGTCTGTAATTTCTTTACGTGTATTAGCATGCATTTGTAAAATACGACCAATTCTTTCTTTAGTATCCTTAGTAGAATTAAGTACATAACTACCACTACTTAAATGACCAGAATAAACTCTAAAAAATGTTAAACGACCAACAAATGGATCTGTCATTACTTTAAATGCTAAAGCACTAAATGGTTGACTATCATTAGGATGACGTTCTACCTCTTTTCCATTTGCATCTGTCCCTTTTATAGATGAAATATCAACTGGACTAGGTAAATAATCAATAATTGCATCAAGTAATAACTTAACACCTTTATTCCCTAAAGCTGTTCCACACATAACTGGGAAAAACTCTGCTTTTAATACACCATTTCTAATAGCTCTTTTAATTAAATCAACAGTTACTTCTCCACCTTCAAGATAAACTTCCATTAATTCATCATCAAATTCAGCAACTGTTTCAACCAATTCAGCATGTTTCTCCTCAGCAAGGGAAACCAAATCAGCAGGAATCTCAATTTCTTGTGCCTCTTCTTCTGGTTTACCATCATAATGATATGCCTTCATTGTAACAAGGTCAATAATTCCATCAAATTGATCCTCCGCTCCAATTGGCCATTCAATAGGTGCAGAATTAACACCTAATTTTTGAGTAATTGAATTTAAACTAAATGAAAAATCAGCACCCATCTTATCCATTTTATTTGCAAAAATAATTCTAGGAACTTTAAACTCAGAAGCCTGTCTCCAAACCGTCTCAGTCTGAGGTTCAACACCTGCTTGTGCATCAATTAATGCAACAGCACCATCAAGTACACGTAAACTTCTACTAACTTCAATAGTAAAGTCAACATGACCTGGAGTATCAATAATATTATAACGATAATCTTTCCAATGAGCTGTAGTAGCTGCAGATGTTATTGTAATACCACGTTCTTGTTCCTGTACCATCCAGTCCATTTGAGATTCTCCATCATGTGTTTCTCCAATTTTATGAATTTTTCCTGTATGATATAAAATACGTTCTGTACAAGTTGTTTTTCCTGCATCAATGTGAGCCATAATACCAAAATTTCTAGTATGCTCTAAAGATGTATCTCTTGCCATATGATTTTCCTCCTACCATCTATAATGTGCAAAAGCTTTATTCGCTTCAGCCATTCTGTGAGTATCCTCACGTTTTTTCACTGCGGCTCCTGTTCCGTTGGCAGCATCCATAATTTCATTAGCTAAATTTTCAGCCATTCCTCTACCACCACGTTCACGAGAATATTTAGTTAACCAACGAAGACCTAAAGCTTGACTCCTAGCTGGACTTACTTCGATTGGCACTTGATAGTTACTACCTCCAACACGACGAGATTTAACCTCAAGCTCTGGTTTAATGTTTTCCATAGCCTTAGTAAAAACTTCTAATGGATCACTACCAGTTTTTGTTTTTACCTGTTCAAATGCATCATAAACTATACTTTGAGCTATTCCCTTTTTTCCATCAAGCATGATTGTATTAATTAATTTAGTAACAACCTTTGACTTATAAATTGGATCTGCAAGAACATCTCTTTTTACTGCACGTCTCTTACGCATTATCTTTTCCTCCCTTCAATATTTAATATTATTTATTATCTTTTGGTTTTTTTGCACCATATTTACTACGACCTTGCATACGATCTTTAACTCCTGCAGTATCTAAAGTACCACGAATAATATGATAACGTACACCGATAAGATCTTTAACACGTCCACCACGGATTAATACCACACTGTGTTCTTGTAAATTATGTCCAATTCCTGGAATATAAGTATCCACTTCTTTTCCATTACTTAAACGAACACGAGCATATTTTCTTAAAGCTGAGTTTGGTTTCTTAGGTGTCTTTGTTCCAACACGTGTACAAACACCACGTTTTTGAGGAGCAGATACATTAGTTGCTTTCTTCTTGATTGTATTAATTCCAACTTGTAATACTGGAGCTTTACTCTTTCTTTTCTTATCTTTACGTTTATTATGTATTAATTGATTGATTGTAGGCATATAATATATATCTCCTTTCTTGACACATACCCTGGTGTATCATTTTTATGTCTAAATAAAGTTTTGCACACAGCAAAACCCAATTTAACCAGTAATGATACTATATCACCATAGTATATGAATGTCAATACAGAATATTGATAATGTTAATCCTTTTTGTAGAGTTACAATTGATGTGACACCTTTTGGGTACAAAAAAAGCAATAAGTCGTATAAAATATTAATTAAACAAAAAAATTATATGAAAGGACTCATTGCTTATGACTAGTATATCACATATTCAACGATATATCTACACAACTTAAAAACTAAATTTTACTCTGTTCTGCTTTATCAAAAAGACTCTTCAATTTCTTTTGTTTGTAGAAAATTTAAAAATCCTTTTAATATTAATATAATCTGCTCACTAACAACAATTTTTTACATTTTTGATACTATTACTTATTTTTAAATAATAAAATAAAATATTAATTTCATATTTAAAAATTATGAATTATTTTCAACTTCATAATTTTTAAATATTGGATTAGAGGAATCTTTACCATGATCTACATGATAAACCAAGATAGAAACAATTAATACAGCCAAAATCAAAACAACAACCAATATAATCATGGTACTTAAACTCCATCCTTTATCATTGAGCTTCTCCACAAAATCACCTCACAAAATTATTCTAAAACACATCAAATAATTTGTAAAGAAAAAGGAATAGTTTCCTATTCCATAAATTCATCTTCAAGCTGATCAATTGGTTCTTCATCAGTTAATTCTCTAGAAAGATCATAATGAATATCCTGATATCGTTTAACACCTGTTCCCGCAGGAATTAATTTACCAATAATAACATTTTCCTTTAATCCCTCTAAATGATCAACTTTTCCTTTAATTGCAGCATCAGTAAGAATTCTTGTTGTTTCCTGGAATGATGCAGCAGATAAGAACGAATCTGTTTCAAGTGATGCCTTTGTAATACCAAGTAAAACTGGTTTACCAAGTGCAGGCTTTTTACCATGAATAACAGCCTCCTTATTTCCATCAGTAAACTCATAGAAATTAACAAGACTACCAGGTAAAAATTTAGTATCTCCACTTTCCACAATTCTAATTCTAGAAATCATTCTACGTGCAATAATTTCAATATGTTTATCAGAAATATCCACACCTTGAGAACGATATGTATTTTGTACTTCTTTTAAAATATATTCTTGAGTTGTAATAGGATCAGTTACCGCAAGTAATTCCTTAGGAGAAATTGCTCCTTCTGTTAACCTCTCACCACATTTAACTTCTTGTCCTTTATCAACACAAAGCTTAGCTCCATAATTGGAAACATGTTCCTTAGTTTCAAGTGAATTAGTAACACTAATTTTATATTTACCATGATCTTCTTTAATCTTAGTAACTTTACCATCAATCTCAGAAATGGTTGCTTTTCCTTTTGGATTACGAGCTTCAAATAACTCTTGAACACGAGGAAGACCCTGAGTAATATCTTCTCCTCCAGCAACTCCACCAGTATGGAAAGTACGCATAGTAAGTTGAGTACCAGGTTCACCAATAGATTGAGCTGCCATAACACCAACTGCTTCTCCTACTTCAACTAAATTACCTGTTGCTAAATTACGACCATAACATTTTTGACAAACACCATTTTGAACACCACATGTTAATATAGTACGAATCTCAACCTCTGTTATTCCAGCCTCGATAATCTTATCAGCAATAGATTCTGTAATCATTTCTAACTTCTCAACAATAACCTCTTTAGTCTCAGGATGAAGCACTTTCTTATTAACAAAACGTCCAACAATACGATCTCTTAATCCTTCAATAACAGAACCATTTTTCTCATTAACAAAATCATAAACAACTACACCCTGATCGGTTCCACAATCTTCACAAGTAACGATCATATCCTGAGATACATCAACTAAACGACGAGTTAAATATCCAGAATCAGCCGTTTTCAAAGCTGTATCAGCACTACCCTTTCGAGCACTATGTGTAGATAAGAAGAATTCAGCAACAGAAAGTCCTTCTTTAAAGTTCGATAAAACTGGAATTTCAATTGGATCTCCATTTGGTTTCTGCATTAAACCACGCATACCAGCAACTTGAGTAAAGTTAGAAATGTTACCACGTGCTTTAGAATGCATCATCATGAAAATTGGATTTTCAGTTTCTTTTTGAGAAATCTCTTCAAGTTCAGATTGGACTTTATCCTTAACACCATACCAAACATCTAATACTTTTAGATGACGTTCTTCATCAGTAATCAGTCCACGTTTATATTGCTTATTAATTTTATCAACCATGGCCTGACCATCATCTACATATTCTTGTTTATGTTCACTAGTTACAATATCACTCATACTAACAGTAATACCTGCAATAGTAGAATACTTGAATCCTAAATCTTTTAACTGATCAAGCATCATTGATGTTTCTGTAGTCTTATAACGTTTAAATACCTGAGCAATAATTTTTTCTAAAGCACCTTTGGCAAAAGGTTTAACAAGAGGCATATTACGAATCTCTTCAGGAACATTTTTACCACGCTCTATAAAATATTGATTTGGTGTCATTTGTTGAATATTCTCATCAGTTGGTTCATTAACATATGGGAATGAATCAGGTAAAATTTCATTAAACTTAATTTTACCAACGGTAGTAACTAAGTATTTATCCTTTTTATCATCAGTAAATAGTTTATGTTTAAATGAACTAACAGGAACAGCAACTCTGGTATGTAATGTAACCTCACGTCTTTCATATGCCATTAACGCTTCATTTGTGTTCTTAAATAATCTTCCCTCTCCTATTTCTCCAGCTTTTTCCATTGTAATATAATAATTACCTAAAACCATATCTTGAGAAGGAGTAACAATTGGGTCACCGCTCTTTGGATGAAGAATGTTATTTGAACCTAACATCAATAATCTAGCTTCAGCTTGAGCTTCTTCTGATATAGGTACATGAACAGCCATTTGATCTCCATCGAAA
Organism: uncultured Clostridia bacterium; assembly: GCA_947643225.1. Classification (GTDB taxonomy): domain Bacteria; phylum Bacillota_I; class Bacilli_A; order RF39; family UBA660; genus UBA2730. The sequence goes on along the minus strand of CANRVH010000011.1, from coordinate 28,393 downwards.
TCAGCATTAAATGCTGGACAAACAAGCGGATGAAGTCGAATAGCCTTACCACCAACTAAAATTGGTTCAAAAGCCTGAATACCCAATCTATGTAGAGTAGGAGCACGATTTAATAACACTGGATGTTCTTTAATTGCCTCTTCAACAATATCCCAAACTTGTGGATCACGATTATCAATTAATCTCTTAGCAGCCTTAATATTATGCGCAATATCATGTTCAACTAAACCATTAATAACATGAGGTTTAAATAACTCAAGAGCCATTTCCTTTGGAATACCACATTGATACATCTTAAGGGATGGACCAACTACGATAACAGAACGACCAGAATAGTCAACACGTTTACCAAGTAAGTTTTGACGGAAACGTCCCTGTTTACCTTTTAACATACTAGAAAGAGATTTTAAAGGTCTATTTCCAGCACCTGTTACACTTCTACCACGACGACCATTGTCAAACAAAGCATCAACAGCCTCTTGTAACATACGTTTTTCATTTTGAATAATAATACTAGGCGCACCCAAATCAATCAGTTTCTTTAAACGATTATTACGATTAATAACACGACGATATAAATCATTTAAATCACTGGTAGCAAATCGTCCACCATCAAGTTGAATCATTGGTCTTAAATCAGGTGGAATAACAGGAATACAATCAAGAATCATCCATTCAGGTCTTTGATTAGAAAGATAGAATGCATTTAAAACATCAAGACGCTTTAATAAACGAATTCTTTTTTGACCTTGAGCAGTTTCAAGTTCCTTATCAATTTCATCAATATCATGTTTTAAGTCAACTTTCTTAAGTAATTCTTTAATTGCCTCAGCACCCATACCTACTTTAAAGCCTGTACCATATTTTTCATAATAACTACGATATTCCTTTTCAGATAAAGTTTGCTTATCTTCAAGTGGAGCATTACCTTTATCAATAACAACATAACTAACAAAATATAATACTTCTTCTAAATCTCTAGGACTCATATCAAGCACTAAGCCCATACGAGAAGGAACACCCTTAAAGAACCAAATATGAGATACAGGAGAAGCAAGTTCGATATGTCCCATACGTTCACGACGAACCTTAGAACGAGTAACCTCTACTCCACATCGATCACAAACAATATTTTTATAACGAACTCTCTTATATTTTCCACAAGAACATTCAAAATCCTTAGAAGGACCAAAGATTTTTTCACAGAAAAGTCCATCTCGTTCAGGCCTTAAGGTACGATAATTAATTGTTTCAGGTTTCTTAACTTCACCATAACTCCATTGTCTAATCTTTTCAGGAGAAGCAATACCTATTTTCAATGCTTTTATTTTATTTACTTCAATCATTAAAACTCTTCTCCTTCCTCAATAGCAAGATCAATCTCCTCATCATCTAACTCTTCAAATTGATTTTCATCCATCTCATCTTCATCTTGTTCTTCTTCATAAGACAAATCATCTTCTTGAACCTCTTTTGCTGGACTAACCTCAACATCATCAATAGAAAAATTCATCTCTTCTTTATCTTCTGCTTCCTCTATATCTTTTAACTCTAATGCCTTTCCTTCGTCATTAACAATTGAGATATCTAATCCTAGTGCTTGGAACTCTTTCATTAATACTCTAAATGACTCAGGCACACCAGCTTGATTAACTTCCTGTCCTTTAACAATAGATTCATAAACCTTAACACGTCCAACAACATCATCTGATTTAACTGTAATCATCTCTTGTAATGTATGAGCAGCACCATATGCATATAATGCCCATACTTCCATTTCTCCAAATCTTTGTCCACCAAATTGAGCCTTACCACCAAGTGGCTGTTGAGTAACTAAAGAATATGGACCAGTACTTCTAGCATGAAGCTTATCATCAACCATGTGATGAAGTTTAATCATATACATGATCCCAACAGAAATTCGGTTATCAAAAGGTTCTCCTGTACGACCATCATAAAGAATAGTCTTACCATCCTCATCCATTCCTGCTTCTTTCATCATTTCTTGAATATCTTCGATATGTGCTCCATCAAATACTGGAGTAGCAACATGAACACCTAACTTTTTAGCAGCCATTCCCATATGTAACTCTAAAACTTGCCCTAAGTTCATACGAGAAGGAACACCTTGTGGATTAAGCATAACATCAACTGGAGTACCGTCTGGTAAATATGGCATATCTTCTTCTGGAAGAATCAGTGAAATAACACCTTTATTACCATGACGTCCACTCATTTTATCCCCAACTTGAATCTTACGTTTTTGAATAATATATACGCGAATTACTTTAGATACTCCTGCTGGAAGTTCATCATTATCTTTATGAGAATAAATTTTAATATCATGAACAATTCCATCCCCACCATGTGGCACACGAAGAGAAGTATCACGAACTTCACGAGTTTTCTCACCAAATATAGCATGTAAAAGTTTTTCTTCACTAGTAAGTTCAGCAACACCCTTTGGTGTAACTTTACCCACTAAGATATCTCCCTCTTTTACCTCTGTTCCAACAGTAACAATACCATTTTCATCCAAGTTGCGACGAGCCTCTTCACTAACATTTGGAATATCCCTAGTAATTTCTTCAGGTCCAAGTTTAGTCTCACGACACTGCATTTCATAATCCTCTAAATGCAATGAAGTATAAGCATCCTCTTTAACTAAGTTTTCATTTAAGATAACCGCATCCTCATAATTGTAACCATTAAACGTCATGAAAGCTACAGTCATATTTTTACCTAAAGCAAGTTCACCTAAATCAGTACTATTACCATCAGCTAAAATGGTTTTACCAGCTTTAACTTGATCACCAACTTTTACAATTGGTTTTTGATGATTACAAATACCAGCATTAGCAAGTTCATAATTAGCAAGATAATAAATATCTTTTCCATTTGCATTTTTAACTATAATTTTTTTAGCATCAACATATTCAACAATACCATCCGCTTTTGCTACAATACATACTCCTGAATCTTTTGCAGCAATATGTTCAACACCAGTTCCAATAAATGGAGCTTCTGTTCTAAGAAGAGGCATAGCCTGTCTTTGCATATTTGCTCCCATCAAAGCACGAGTAGCATCATCATGCTCTAAGAATGGAATACAACTAGTCGTAACAGAAACAACTTGTTGTGGGCTAACATCAATTAAATCAACTTGACCCGCTTTGGCAAGGATATTCTCACCACGGAATCTAGCATTTACAACATCATCAATAATTTCATTATTTTCATTTGTACCAACAGTAGATTGACTAACAATATAATCTTCTTCTTCATCAGCAGTTAAATAAACAATTTCATCCGTAATTTTAGAATCTACTACTTTACGATATGGTGTTTTGATAAATCCATAATCATCAATCTTAGCATAACTTGCAAGTGATGTAATCAGTCCAATATTTGGTCCTTCTGGAGATTCAATTGGACAAATTCTACCATAATGGGAAGCATTAACATCACGAACTTCAACACCTGCTCTATCACGAGAAAGTCCCCCTGGTCCTAAAGCAGATAAACGACGTTTATTTGTAAGCTCAGCAATTGGATTGGTCTGATCCATAAATTGAGAAAGTTGACTACTACCAAAGAACTCCTTCATCGCTGCAGTAACTGGTCTAATATTAATTAAAGTTTTAGGAGTAACTTCTTCCATTTCCTGAGTAGTCATTCTCTCACGAATTACTCTCTCCATACGAGAAACACCAATTCTAAATTGATTTTGTAAAAGTTCTCCTACCTGACGAACACGTCTATTTCCTAAATGATCTATTTCATCAAAATTTCCTACACCATGTAATAAATTTAAATAATATGATACAGAAGCATAAACATCTGAAATCGTTAAACGTTTTACTTCAATCGTTGGATCATTACCAACTACAATTAATGTTTTCTTAGAATCCATTGGATCAACAATTTTAACAATTTGAACTCGATTATATGTATCTAATTCATCATTGATTTTAACTTCTACTACTCCAAAACCTGTACTTAAAGCCTCTTTTACCTCTTCAATATTAGCTTTTGTAATAGCTGTACCCTTAGCAAATTTAACTTGTCCATCTACAACAATATCCTCAGCTAAAGTTTGTCCCAATAAACGATCCGCAACATTTAACTTACGATTAAACTTATAACGACCAACACGTGCTAAATCATAACGGAATTCATCAAAGAATCTAGTGATAATATTATTTTTAGAAGAATCAAGTGTTGCAGGTTCCCCTGGTCTTAACTTCTCATAAATTTCAATTAAAGCTTCATCTGTATTCTTAGTAGAGTCTTTAGCCATTGTATTTTCTAAGTACTCATCTTTTCCAAATAAACTATAAATCTCCTCATTACTAGAAAGTCCAAATGCTCTAAGCAAAGTAGTAAGAGTAACCTTTCTTGTTCGATCAATTCTAACATATAAAACATCTCTAGCATCTGTTTCATATTCAAGCCAAGTTCCACGAGTTGGTATCACTTGTGAAGTAATTACTTCACGACCATTTTTATCAATTTCACGATTAAAATAAACACTAGGACTTCTAACTAATTGAGAAACAATAACACGTTCTGCACCATTAATAACAAACGTTCCTGAATCAGTCATAATAGGCATATCACCCATAAATATTTCCTGCTCTTTCACTTCACCTGTCTCATGATTAAACAAGCGCACCTCAACCTTTAAAGGAGCAGAAAAAGTACTCTCACGATCTTTACTTTCTTTAATAGAATATCTAGCCTCATCAAAATGATAATCACCAAACTCTAAAGATAAAGTTCCTGAAAAGTTTTCAACTGGAAATAAATCTTCAAATACTTCCTTGATTCCTTTTTCTATAAACCAATGATAGGACTTCTTTTGTATTTCAAGCAAGTCCTTTAATTCATAGGTATTTCTAATTTTAGAAAAATTTCTTCTTTTACGATAGTCACCACAATCTACAATTTTATATGACACATTATTCACCCCAATACACATAATAAAATCAAAGAACATATTTATAATAAATAATACGTTGCCAATTTATATTATTACCATGAATATAGCAATAAGTCAATTAGAAAGTACATTTAATAATAAAAAAGCCCTTCTTTCGTTCTAATACCTCTACATTATATATTTTTTCTAAGTCGGATATTAGCGATTTTGCGCCTTGTTCTTTTCTAATCACTAAAAACAAGACACCACCTATTTCTAAATAATCTATTGCACTCATCACGATTTCATAGACTATTTTCTTTCCCGCACGAATTGGCGGATTAGTAATGATGCAAGAATATTTTCTAGTAATTTTCTCATAACAATTACTTTCAAATACTCGAACATCATAGCAATGATTTTCTTTAATATTACGTTCTGCTAAATGGATAGCCCGTAAATTAACATCAATCATATCAACAGAAATTCCTAGTAATTTATTTAAAGTAATACCAAGAACTCCTACTCCACACCCAACATCTAAAACATTGGCTCCAACTTCCTCAAGCGGGATTGATTCAAGAAGAAGTCTACTGCCAAAATCTAGTCCATCTTTTGAAAAAACACCATGATCAGTGAAAAAAACAAATTTCTTACCTAGTATTACAGATTCTGTTTTCCTAACCTGACTGGGCAATTTTTCATTAGAAAAGTATTGTCCCATATGAGTCTCCTAATACAAAAAGAAAAAGACAACTATAAGAAAATAAATAGTTGTCTCCTTTCTGTAATTGCTATAATACACTAAATAAATAGCAATGTCAAGATTTTTTTAAAGAAAAAAGTTCCAAAATAGAACTTCCTTTCATATAATAAATATAATTATTTAACTTCTACAGAAGCACCAGCTTCTTCAAGTTTAGCTTTAATTTCATTAGCTTCGTCAACAGAAACGTTTTCTTTAACAGTACCATTGTTGTCAACAATATCTTTAGCCTCTTTTAATCCTAAACCAGTAATCTCTTTAACAACTTTAATAACAGCAACTTTAGCAGCACCAGCATCTGATATAGAAACGGTTACTTGACTAGGAGCAGCATCACTAGCACTTTGACTAGCTACTGGAGCAACAGCAACAGCTGATGGATCAACACCAAATTCCTCCTTCATTGCATCTACTAATTCTTTTATCTCTAAAAGATTCATTTCTTTTAAAGCACTAATAAAATCATCTTTATTTAACTTTGCCATTTTTAATTCCTCCTAATTTTAATTATTTATTTTTTAATTTTCCTCTTTTTGTTTAGCATATAAATCTAAACAGATAGATAAATCTCTTGCAAGACCAATCATACCACCAGCAAGCATAGTAAGTAAGCCTTCTCTTGAAGGTAGTGAAGCATATTCAGCTAATTTTGCCTGATCAGCCTTTTCACCATCAATAATACCTACTTTTAATTCAAGTGCTGGATGATCTTTCTTAAATTCTGTTAATACTTTAACAGTTGCCACTTGATCCATACCATAAGCAAAAGCACTAGGCCCCTTTAATTCTGCATTTAAATCAATGTTCATATCATTAAATGCTCTAGCCATTAAAGTATTTTTATATACTTTATAATCAGAATTATTTTCTCTTAACTTACGACGCAATTGCTTAGTATCGTAATCCGTTAACCCACGATAATCAAATAAAACAACAGAAACAGAATCATGAACATGAGCTTTAATTTCATCAATTACAACTTGCTTTTGTTTTAAAATTTTCTCACTTGCCATATATTCACCTCCTCATTATTTGTCTGCCACAACAAAAGTTCTCGATATCCCGAGAACCCTTCAATCAAGTATCTGTCCTCGGTAGGATTTACATACACCTACTGTCTATGGCACAACAACACAATATATTATAAACTATTGTTATCTATTTGTCAAAACTATTAGTAGCAATTTTTACACTAGGTCCCATTGTTGAAGATAAAGTAATATTTTTAACATATTCACCTTTTACTGTTGCAGGTTTAATCTTAAGAATTTTTTCTACAAAACTATTTAAGTTTTCTACTAAATCTTCATCTGAGAATGATACTTTTCCAATAGCTGCATGAATATTTCCAAAACTATCTGTTCTATATTCTACACGTCCTGCCTTAGCATCAGTTACAGCTTTTGCAGGATCAACAGTAACAGTACCAGTCTTAGGATTTGGCATTAATCCTTTTGGTCCTAAAACTCTACCTAATTTACCAAGAAGTGGCATCATATCAGGTGTAGCAATCATTGTATCAAAATCAAACCAATTTTCTTTTTCGATTTTTTCTAATAAATCAACATCTCCAACATAGTCAGCTCCTGCTTCTTTTGCTTTATTAGCAACATCACCCTTAGCAATAACTAAAACACGAATATCTTTTCCTGTTCCCTTAGGTAAAACTATCGCTCCTCTTAATTGTTGATCAGCTTTTTTTGTATCCAGATTAAGTCTCATCGCAATTTCAACACTACCATCAAACTTACTAATAGAAGTCTCTTTTACTAATTTAACAGCTTCTTCTTTCGTATAGGCTTTACCCTTTTCTATTTTTGAAAAAGCTTCCATATACTTTTTACTTCTCTTTTTCATTTTTTCCTCCTTATATAATAAAGTGCAAGCGGAATTGAATTAAATCTAAAAGCGGATAAAAATAATTTAAATTTTATTCAGCTACTTCCGAAACTTCTTCAGTAACTACTTCTTCATCCATTCCTTCAACTGCAATACCCATATTTCTAGCTGTACCAGCAACAATTTTAATAGCAGCCTCGATATCATAGCAGTTTAAATCAGGTAATTTAATTTCTGCAATTTCTTTAATTTGATCTTTAGTAAGAGTAGCAACGATTTCATTCGCTCCCTTAACAGATCCTTTTGTAATTTTAGCAAATTTCTTTAATAAAAATCCTGTCGGTGGAGTTTTAATAATAAAATCAAAACTTCTATCATCATATACTGAAATCTCTACGGGTAAGATATCTCCCATCTTATCACGAGTAGCATCATTATACTTGGTACAGAATTCTTGTAAATTAATTCCTGCTGGTCCTAAAACCGTTCCAACTGGTGGAGCTGGTGTAGCTTTTCCTGCAGGTACTTGTAACTTAATTTTCTTAACAACTTCTTTTGCCACGAAAAACACCTCCTATATAATTTAGTTTTCGCGAGTGGTTCAATAAGCTCGAAATCCGCTTTTTCATTTCTTTGCCTCCCACTAATCTATATTAATAAATATAGCTCCTAAAGAATAACATAAAACCACCCATTATGCAAGTAATTTATTAAGATTATTTAAAAAAGCGAGTTCGAGTTATGATTTATATAAGATAATAATAAATAAATATTTTAACAACAATAGACCAATTTCTTCTTCCAAGAAAACTCTGAATATATAAAAAGAAGTTGATGAAAAATATCAACTTCAAAAATAATCAAATTATGCGTTTTCAATCTGAGTTAATTCAACTTCAACACTTGTCTCTTGTCCAAATAAATCTACTAGTAATTCTACTTTATTATTAACAGCATCAATAGAAGATACTTTACCAAACATTCCTTTAAATGGTCCATCAATAATATTAACTTTAGCCCCCTCAGATAGATCCTTACTAACATCCATTCTACTAATACCCATACTATTTAATACTTTATCTACTTCATAAGGTTGTAAAGGTGTAGGTTTAGCACCTTTTCCACTAGATCCAATAAAACCTGTAACTCCTGGCGTATTACGAACAATATACCAAGCTTCATCTGTCATCACCATTTCTACTAAAATATATCCAGGAAACATCTTTTTCTCTTTTTCCTTTTCTACACCATTCTTAACTTCAACTTCCTTTTGCATTGGAACAACTACCCGATAAATATAATCTTGCATTCCCATAGACTCTGCTCTCATCTCAAGTTTTTCCTTTACTTTATTCTCATGTCCCGAATAAGTATTAACCACAAACCATTGTTTTTCCACAATTATTACCTCCTAACCTATTAATGAATGCACTAAAGCAAATACTACATCAACTAAATAGAAAAACATAGAGAAAAAGAATACAAATACTAATGTTGCCATTGAATATTTAGCAAGCTCTTTCTTTGATATCCAATGAATTCTCCCACTCTCTGCCTTTACACCATGACAAAAAGTCATAAATCTATTCCAAATACTTTTCTTTTCTTTTTTTTTCTGAACTACACTTTTCTTGGCCATAAAATCACCTTTTCCAATTTTTTTATAAAATAAAAACACTCTTTCGTGCTCAACAGTAAATTACCATATACAAAAAAGAATGTCAAGAAAAATTAAACAAATCTAGCTACATAAATTGAAAAATATAAAGTAACGAACTATTGAATGAATTTACATACCTAAAATAATCATAATAGGAATTAATATAGCTAAAAGAAAAATAATAACAGGAAATAAAACAAGTTGAATAAATGCTGCTTTATTACTATCATCTGCTAATAACCTACCTACAAAAGTACTTTTTGAATATGTTGAAATTCCCTTATGATTAGAAGAAGAATTACCTTGATCTAAAATGTTACGATCTCTTTCTATATCACTTTCAATCTTTGATTTAACATAATCACTTAAATAAACATTAGAATCCCTCTCTATAATACCCTTATAATAGGGAACAACATCCTCTGGTATAAACATAGAAAAAGAAGAAAAGTTATCCCGAATATTACTCATATAATCTGGATGAATATATCCTAAACAATCACCATAAATTCCTATAGCCAAACATGATAAATAAACAATATTTCGATGGATCATATAATCTTGATCATCTAAATAAAGTTTACTAGTCTTAGCATAATAAACACCTTCACCAAAAATAACAATATCCTCAATATGAAAACTAGTAACATACTTACCTGACTGATGAAGTTTTTTCATACTAAAATCCATACGATTAAACAGATTTTTAAAATCAGAAATATCACTATCTTTATTGATATTGTGTCTTAATAGCCATTCTTTTAAGGTATAACCTTCATGATTACTATTATCCATAAGACATCACCCTACTATTAATAGTTTATAATAAAAGATTTAAAAAAACAATCACTACCATGAAGATTTTTAAACTTGATTTTAATCTGTCCAACATAAGAATAAATATTTGGTTTCTTAATTTCCAACAATTTCGAAATTTCATCATAAGTAAAACCATTATATCTAAGTTCAAAAACTAAAGACTCCTTCATAGACAAATTATTCTTAAAATAAATAAGAAAATCATTCTGTTCTTTTGAAAGAATAAAATGATAAGTAGTATCATCACTAGCAACAATATCTTCCAAAAAAATATCCTCTCCTATTTCTAAGGATAAAGAAACAGCATTTTTAATGATTAAATTTTTGTTTCTTTTTAATTTTCTAATATAATCCTTTAATTTACTCCCTATACATAAAATAGCATAAGAATAAAAAGAAACATCTTTTTGAAAATCAAATTTCTCAATAGCATAATTTAGACCAATTATTCCCTCTTGATAAAGATCATCATACTCATCTATAATGGATTGATATTGATAAAAGTATTGATAAGAAAGATTCCTAACAACTGGATAATACTTTTCAAACAAAACCCCTTTATAGTGATCATCTTCATCTTTTACTAAATATAATAACTCATAATCATTAATATCTCTATAATTCATTAATACCTACTTTCTATTACGAATCACCTCATAAATCATAATACCTGATGCAACAGAAGCATTTAAACTATTAATTTGTCCATACATTGGAATACTTGCCACAAAATCACATGAATTTTGAACTAAAGTTGACATTCCCCTACCTTCATTGCCAATAACTAAGCAAATTTTACCAGAATAATCAATCGTCTTAAAATCTTGACCCTCCATTGCTGTACCGACAATCCAAAAACCATGGTCTTTTAACTGCTTCATCGCCTGAACCAAATTAGAAACCTTAACTACCTTTGTGCGAATTAAAGAACCTGCACTTGTTTTCATCACCGTTGAATTAACTAAAACAGATCGATCTTGAGGAATAATAATTGCATCAACCCCTGCCGCCTCACAAGTTCTAATAATCGCTCCAAAATTATGCGGATCTTCAAGATGATCAAGAATAACCAAAAATTCAAAATCAGCTTCAAAAATATCAGATAAAGAATGATATTGATAATCCATAACATCTAGAATTATACCCTGATGCAGCCCTTTCGCCAAACAATCCATATCCTGCTTTTTTCTAAATTGAACATTAATTTTATACTTTTGCACCAAAGAAAAAACTTTTTTATCCTCAAACCCCTCTTGAAAAATTATTTTTCGAATACTTTTAGGTTGATATTTTAAAGTTTCATAAGCTACATTTCTTCCATATATTAACATAAATTCCCTCCAAAAATAAGATCAGTAATACATTTTATCCTATCTTGATGATGAATTAAATCCAAATAACCGATAACAGCCTCTAATGCTGTCGCATGCTTATAAGTCAGAATATCACAATTTTTAGGATGACGATTACTCCTATAATTACGAGCCCGCTTCACAATATCCATCTCTTCATCTGTAAAAAAACCTTGATCAAGCAAAACTTTCAAAAAAGAAGCTTGCGCTTTAGCAGATACATATTGAATAGACTCTGTTTGCAATTGATCAACATGACTAATTCCCTTTTCCACTAAAAAATGTCTAACATAACTTTCATAAACAACATCCCCTATATAAGCTAATACCAAAATATTTACTTCCCTAATATCCATATATCCACCTCCAAAAAGAAAAAGGACTAAGCCCTATCTAACAAATTGAATAAAATCTGGTAATTGATAATCTTCTACTTGATCGACCAGTTTCACAGCATCAATAATAACATTTTTCATATTCTTCATATAATTTTCAAATAATTGGTGACTTTCTCTATATACTTCTAAATCATCTGTTTGAAAAGAAGCAATACTATTGGCAAGTTGAAATTGTTCACCTTTCAAACTAAATGAATTAAGTAACTGCCCTTCTTCATAAACCTCAGCAATCGTATGCCCCTTTCCTACGTAAACAAAAATACTTTCAACAGGAATTTGTCTCTCACTAGCAATCTTACTCTTCAACAAAGTTAAACTAGTATCAAAAACATCTTGATAATGATCAATGAGCTCTTTCTTACACGAACTCTTTTGATAAAAACTTTCTGCACCATGATATTGTTGAATCGTATATAAATAAGAACAAAGTTTTTCGATTTTGTCTTCATATTGATCATCCAACTTCATAGAAAGCTTTTTTTCAAGTTCCTCAGTAAAAGATAAATCAGAAGAAGAAGCTATAGTATCACTAATCTGATCATCCCTTGCTTTGGTATTAGAAATATGATAAATAAGAGAAGTCGCAACCAATACCACTCCTGCAGCAACAGTTAATGATCGAAATAAATCATTATGAATTTGATTTTTAACAATATGCCCCACTTTAGTACCACTTAATTTATATTTTCTTTTCCCCATTTTCTTCACCATCCATTACTTAATTTTTTTAAAACACTTAGTCCATAATCTCATAAGTAGTTCCCTCTCTTGTATCAATTAATTGAATTCCTTTAGACAGTAACTCATCACGAATCTTATCTGCTAAAAGAAAATCCTTATCCTTTTTCGCTTGATTTCTCTGTTCGATTTTTTCTAATATTTCCTGATTTATTTCATCATTGATAACCTCATCCATCTCTACTGTTAAATTCAAAGATAATACTCGATCAAAATCTTTAATTAACTGATATTTTGTTAAATCATTAAGATCTCCATCTTTTAACACATCATAAACAATAGTTAACATCTGTGAAGTATTAATATCATGTGAAAAAGCTTCTTTAAATTTTAAAACATAGAATTGAAATTGTTCATCTAAAAGCTTACCACTTTGATCTAACTTAGTAACCTTATTTCTAAGTTTAGTTAAAGAATGAGCAGCAATATCCATAGCCTCTTTACGAAAAACCAATTGACTACGATAATGACTATTTAAGCAAAAATAACGATATACTAAAGGAGAATAACCTTCACTTTGTAATTTAGACAAAGTAAGGGTATCACCTTTAGACTTACTCATTTTACCAGACTGATCATTTAAGTGAGCTCCATGACACCAATAATTACACCACTTATGTCCAAAATAAGCCTCACTTTGTGCAATCTCATTAGTATGATGAGGAAAAATATTATCTATCCCACCACAATGAATATCTAAGTATTCTCCTAAATATTTTGAAGCAATACCAGAGCACTCAATATGCCAACCTGGATATCCTACTCCCCATGGAGAATCCCACTTCATAATATGATTTTCGAATTTAGATAAAGTAAACCATAGAACAAAATCAGCTTGATTTTTCTTTGACTGATCCTCTTCTACACTATCTCGAGCGCCAATCATCAACTCATCAGGATTTTTACCAGATAATTGATAATAATGATGTGCTTTGCTAATATCAAAATAAACATTACCATTAGAAAAATAAGCATAACCATCACGAATCATTTTCTCAATCATTTGAATATAAGTATCAATATGCTCACTAGCTTTAGCAATTATTGCTGGTTTTTTAATATTTAATAATTCCAAATCTTGAAAAAAGGCCTTTGTATAAAAATCAGCTATCTCATAAACGGTTTTCCCCTCAAGTCGTGCTCCCTTTTCCATCTTATCTTCACCAGTATCACTATCACTAGTAAGATGACCAACATCTGTAATATTCATACATCGCTTTACATCATATCCAAGATACTCTAAACCTTTTTGCAAAACATCCTCAAAAATATACGTACGCAAATTACCAATATGAGCATAACCATAAACTGTTGGCCCACAAGTATACATTTTTACAATTTTAGGATCGATAGAAACAAAATCTTCAACACATCTAGTTAAACTATTATATAATTTCACATTATCACCCACTTACTAAATATATAGTAAAATCTAATGTTATTATAACACAATTTCCCCAAAATAAAAGAGTTACACTTCTAACTCTTTCAAACTGATATTACTACTACCATGAATAATCATATCCAAAATATAACGATTAATAGCCTCTTCAATAATTTTATCCACTTTTCTAGCACCATATTCCAAATAATTACTCTTTTCAATAATTTTATTCACAACTTCTGTGGAAAAAGTAATATGAATATCCTTCTCTAAATACTCCTTCTCCAACACCTTAAGTTTATGAACAACAATTTTCTTAATATCTTGATAAGACAAAGGGTGAAAATTACAAATTTTATCAATTCGATTTAAAAATTCTATTGAAAAGAATTCTTTCATCTCATGATTTTGTTCGACTTCATGAAATCCAATATTTTTTTTAGAACATCCAAGATTAGAAGTCATAAAAATAATCGTATTTTTAAAATTAATTAATCTGCCACTAGAATCATGCATAACCCCTTCATCTAAAACTTGTAAAAATAGTTTAACAACACTAGGACTAGCTTTTTCTATCTCATCCAATAAAATGACACTATGTGGATTATTTCTTACTCTTTCCAATACATAATGATCATCCTGATATCCAACATATCCTGGAGGACTACCAATAATCTTACTAATAGAATGCTCCTCTTTATATTCACTCATATCTAAACGAATAAAACTATCTTTTCCAAATAAATACTTAGCATATTCTTTAACAAACAAAGTTTTCCCTGTCCCAGTAGATCCAATAAATAAAAAGGAATAAGGTCTATCTTTAGAAAATCCCGATTTCATAATCTTAGTAAAGTTACAAACATTATCAATAACATGATCTTGGCCATAAATCATAGATGAAAGCCTCACCCTAAGTTTTTTCAAATATGCTTCGTTATTTTCCTTTATCTCATAAACAGGAATTTTAGTTTTAAGTTCAATTACATGAGAAACCATCTCTTTTGTAATAGAAATAAATTGTTGATGATGACTAAGTAAGTCACTTTGGTTAATTTTATCCTCTAACTTATTTTGTTTGACTTTTAAATCCGTTGCCCTCTTAAAATCATGATTAATTACCGCTTCATTCTTCAATTTAACAGTATCTTTTAACTTCTTATTCAAATCTCTAATTTTCTTTTCATCATCGGTTATGTTAAGACTTGCTTTAGCACATACCTCATCCATAATATCAATTGATTTATCTGGATTTTTTTGATTACAAATATATCGATCTGTAAGTTCAATAATATAATGTAAAACTTCATCACTAATTTTTACATTATGATATTCTTCATATAATGGTCTAAGACTAAGTAAAATCTCCATAGTATGATCACTAGTAGGTTCTTCGACTTCAATTTTTTGAAATCTTCTATCTAAAGCTTTATCTTTTTCAATACTAGCATGATATTCACTAATTGTAGTTGCCCCTATTATTTTAATTTTGCCTCGGGCTAAACTAGGTTTTAAAATATTAGAAGCATCAATTGCTCCCTCCGCTCCTCCTGCACCTACTATAGTATGAATTTCATCAATAAATAAAATGATACTACCATCACTTTCGACCTCTTTTAAAATTTTATTAACTCTCTCCTCGAACTCTCCCCGATACTTTGTTCCTGCTACTAAAGATGCAACAGAAATGGATAAAATCTTTTTATTTTGAAGAAATTTAGGAACATCCTTATTAACAATCCTACGAGCAAGTTCCTCAACGATTGCTGTTTTCCCTACTCCCGCTTCACCAATTAATAATGGATTATTTTTCGTTCTTCTAGATAAAATCTCAATTAACCGATTAACTTCCAAATCTCGACAAACAACAGGATCAATTTCATCGGCTAATACCCTCTTATTAAAATTTACGGCAAATTCATGCACCATAAGTTTCTTATCCTTTTTACTTTTTCTAACAACAAGTTTATTAGAAAATTCACTATATATCTGATCAATATTAATTTCCATACCAATTAGAATCCGAATCGCAACCCCATCTCCCTCTTCTAAAAGAGACAAAAATAATTGTTCTACTGTAACTTGCTTTTCTCCTCTTTCTTTCGTATCAAAAATAGCATTTTCAATAATTCTTTTTAAAAGGGGTGTATATAAAAACCATGTATTGGACTTCTTCCCTACTCCAATTACTTTTTCTATTTCCGCCTTAAATGAATCATAATTAATATGATAATCATTAAGTTTATTCGTAATATATAATTTCTTATTAGAAAGAATAGCTAAAAAAAGATGTTCACTACCAATATAAGGATGCTTTAACTTAATCATCTCTTCTTTTGCAATTAGTAAAGCCTTCTGTGCTTCCTCACTAAATTTTGAAAACATATTTTCACATTCCTTTCTCTTATATTTTATGATTATTTTAACCAATAAGGCAATAAATTATGTTCCAAAAAAAGTGACAAAAAGATAGTATTAATATAATACATAATCCATGCTTAATTTTTTATGATATAATAAAACTAATTTTGAGGGAAAGGAAAAAGATTAATCATGAACACTCAAGAATTAATAGAGAAAAAATATACTGCAAATCTAGATGATCCTTTAGAAAAAAAGATAGAATTCTATATTAACCTAGTAAATAATCTTCCTATAGAAAAAAGGGAAATTTTTAGGAACTTAGTAAAGAATAAAAGTTGCCTAAACTGCACTAATGGCACTTGTAGAGTTGAAAGCTATGAAAAATCAGCAAATGATGTTTGCGTTGGATGGGATAACAAAAGATTAATAGGTCAACAAATAATAGAAGAACAAAAAAAATTAATAAAACATAATAACAGATCTTAATAAAGATAGACAAAGTCCTAATGGTAAAAATAACTTTTAATTTACCATTAGGACTTTTTGTCTTATTAATAAAAAAATAACAATAAACAAAAAAAGGTCTAACGACCTCCTCTAGATTAATACTAAAATCGTAAAAATAATAAATAGTATAACCAACATTTCAAGAACATATTGCCATACATTTTTAATCCAATCCTTAAACGATACATTTAAATATGATAATGTTACCATCAAGATTAAACTAGTTGGTGCAACAAACATAGTTAACGCATACATAGATTGGAATAAAACTCCAATAATAGAATAAACAGTCTTATCTGATACGATACTAACTAAATATGGAATTACACTATTAAAGGTATACATAGGATCTGCATTAAAGAAGCTTGCAAGTATTGCAACAAGTCCTGATGTAAAGACATTAAATCCTTTAGTTAATTCAAATATTGCTTTATAAATAACTAGTTGGAATGGATGATAAGTAACAATCACTAAAGCAGTATAAATCAAAATGACTAATACAGCAGGTTGCAATGCTTCTTTACCACCTTTAATAAATCTTTGCATCACATCATCAAATTTTACTCTATAAATTAAAGATAAAATTAATGTAGTAAGTACAATACATAAACTTAAGTCTGTAAGTGTCCAGTTTCCAAATGCATTAACTGTACCCAATAATTTACCAAATATAGGAAAACCAAATAATTTAAAACCAGTAACAGCACTAGTAACATTATCAAATAAAGTCACCTTGAAAGCTCCAGACCATGAAACAAAAGATAATATCATAACAAGCAACAATAAATCAAGAATTAGAACAAGTGGCCACATCTTAACTTTTTTACTATCCTTAGCTTTAACAGCCTCTGGAAGATAATAACTCATCTCTTCTGTATCTGCTTTTGATTTCTTTGGCATCTTCTTCTTAATATACATTATAGTATTAAAAATAAGTAGTGCTAAACCAATAACTAAAATAATAATTTTAGTAACAAGTTGAGAATCAATTTTAATAGATAAAAAGTTCATCAGAATACTAACATTATTATAAGCATAAGTAGTACCCATTAAACCAACTAAAACTCCTCCAACAGTAGTAAATAAAGCTACAATCTTATCATATCCCATTAATAAAACTAAACTGATTACAAACGGAAAGAATAATAATAATCCATAGTTTAAACCACAAATTGAGGTAATAATAGCAAATAATCCCATAATTACTGAAATAGCAATAATAGAATGATTTTTAAATTTATCTGCTAATTTATCAAGCAATAATCTATAAGCACTAATATGACTAAGTACACCATAGAATCCACCAATAACAAGCATATATATGGCTACATAACCAAAATATTGAATAGTTGTTACTGGATATGAGAATATATCAAATAATCCCATTTGAACGCGTCCTTGTGATACATAACTTGTTTGGTAATACGCAGCAGGTAAAATCCAAGTAAGAAGTAAAAATACTACCATAGTTAATAGAACGACTTTAACTGTATTATGTTTCTTCATAATTTTTCCTCCCACTTTAATTATACTCTAATATCTTTATATTACAAGACTTTTACCATGATTTTCGTGAAAATTTAGTGAAAAATAAACATTTTCAATAACATAATAAAAAGACAAATACCATAGTATCTATCTAAAAAATCTTAATGTAGAAATAGAATAAGCATCAAAGTAATCACTACCAGTTACCATTCTATGAATTTCTTCGGTCCCCTGATCCACTACTAGACTTTCTTGTAATCCAATATGATCAGCTATTGCTCGAGCTATTTCATTTGTTTCCACACTATTTTTTTGAAAACTATCCATTTCCATCTCTATTACATAATAATCTACGTTATCATGCATATGATCAATAGAAATTTCTCCAAAATTAGATTTATATTCTTCACGTGTTGAAGTAATCTCTCTAGTTATTGCATGTAAATCAAGAGAAGCTTCAAAAAAAGAAACAACCTCGTCCATATTAGTATTAGTGAAGAAAAACTTAATAATATGCTTTTGATCACCTGGTAAATGATTATCCATGTGAATAGTCGCCTTTACCTCTTCACCTTCTTGTGTTAAGCGAAATATTCTATTATTTTTCTCAAAATCATGATGACTTGTCTCTAAATAAACCATTGTTCTTTCATACGAACTACGAAGGTTTTAAACCATATTCACTTTCTAATCTTATTTTAGCTTCTTCTATTTTACTTAATGCATCCTCTGAATTAACTACAATTTTTCTTTCTTTCTCCATTAAATGATCTAACGGAATAATCTCATCTATCTCTTTTATAGAAAGATTAAATCCAAGTTTAAAAAAGTTAATCAGTTTTTCACGTTTTGATATAGGTAATACTTGAATACAAAAAATTTCTTCATTTAAAGTATTATACAATTTTTAATACATTTTTTCATTTCCCTGAACAAGTACTAATTGACCCTTCGCTATCCCATACGTTAATTCATTCATATCAAAACTATATTCTTTCATAAATACACCACCTAACTTATTTTTTACATAAATCCTTCAACCACTCTACTTCTCACTTTAAACATCTCACTACTGCCTACCTTTATCTTAATGAATAAAAAGAATCTCTAATCTTGTTCCAAATTTTCTGAAATTGGTCTCATTAATGGAAACATTACAACATCACGAATATTATCACTTCCTGTTAATAATTGAATAATTCGATCTATTCCCATACCCCAACCAGAAATTGGTGGCATCCCATATTCCATTGCACCAATATAGTCATAATCCATATCCATAGCTTCTTCATCTCCTCCTTCTTTTAACTGAGATTGCTCAATTAATCTTTTTTCCTGTTCTTGAGGATCAACAAGTTCACTATAACCATTTACAATTTCTGCACCATTAACAACTAATTGAAAACGATCAACAATAGTAGGATTATCATCATTACTCCTAGCTAGTGGAGATAAGGTAATTGGATGTTCTGTCAAATAAATTGGTTCAATTATATGAGGTCGTGCTACTTTTTTATAAAGATAATCAACTAAATTACCATAGCCAAGCTTATCAATAGGAGTATCACTATCCAATTCAATCTTATCCTCTTTAATTCTAGAAACTAATTTCTCACAAGTATCATACTCATTAATATCAATATTAGCATGTTTCAAAATCAATTCTCTAAAAGATACCCTAGGCCAATTTCCAGACATATCGATTTCTCTATCACCAACAGTAATAGTTAAAGTTCCAAATACATTATAAATAATCGTTTGCAACATATCCTGAATCAATTTCATATTATCTTCATAATTATAATAAGCTTGATATGCCTCAATCATTGTAAAATCTTGCAAATGAGTAGCATCTATTCCTTCATTTCTAAAACATCTACCAATTTCATAAACCTTTGGAAGTCCAGCAATAACCGCTCTTTTCATATAAGTTTCAGGTGCTATCCTTAGAAAAACATCCATATCAAGAGCATGGTGATGACTAACAAAAGGACGAGCTACTGCACCACTTGCTTTATTATTCAAAATTGGAGATTCTATTTCATAATAATTTAAGTTATCTAGATAATGACGCAATTCACGAATAAAATTCATCCTAATTTTAAAACGGTTACGAGTATCCTCATTCATAATCATATCAACATAACGATGACGATAACATTGTTCAGGATCTGTTAGTCCATGAAACTTTTCTGGAAGAGGTTTTAAAGCCTTTCCCAAAAACTGAAACTCAAAAGCACGTAACGTTTTTTCTCCAGTTTGAGTCGTAAAGATTTCTCCCTTTACCCCAATATAATCTCCAAGATCAACATAACTTTTGAAAAATTGATAAACTTCCTCTCCTAAAAGATCTATTTTTAAAGAAATTTGTAATTCACCATCAATATCTCTAAGTTTCAAAAAACTCATCTTTCCCATCTTACGCATAAAAACAATTCTAGCTGCTACAGCAACTGAATCTATCCCATCATCTAACAATGATGCCTCTTTTAAGCTATGTGTAATTGAAAAACGATCTGGATAAGGATTACAAAACTCTCCAATTTTTTCTAATTTTTCCCTTCTAACCCTTTCTTGTTCACTTAACTCTCGCATACTTCTTCCTCCTTAACTTCTTGACCTATATTAATAACTTTAGTCCCAGCAATACAATCAGCGATTCCTCTACCATCTTTTCTGATAATAATCATAAACAAAGTAGCAATAATAATGATATATTGAACAACTTCGACTACTATAGAACCATAAACATAAAAATCCCTACCAAATAAGGTAATAATAGCAACTAAAATATCAGCTAAAATAAAATGATTAATTAATTGTCTAATGATCATATTATTCATAGTTAAACTACTACCATCATTTTTAACAATTCTAATTTTCATCAATCTTTTACCCAATGTTTGTCCATCTTGATAAATCTGAAAAACAATAAAATACAAAACTAAAATAACAATCGCAATAATATTTGCAAAGCCAGTTGCCTTTGCTTGTTCATAACTAAGATCTAAACTTTGACTAAGATACTTAGTAATATCAATCTTTTGATCAATATAACTTTGTACAACCTCAACAGACTGCTCATTTAATTTCTTCACTGTATCATTAGTAGTAAAAGGATATGTTAATAAAGATGAAATAACAGAAATCAACATAATATCTACAATATAAGCCGCTAATCTTTGTACAAAATAAGCCTTATTTTTCATTCTCCATTCCTCCCAAAAATATCTCTAATATCTGTAATATATCATGAATATGAGAACTTTGATATATTTTATTTTTAATAAGATTAGCCCCTTCTATTCCTTTCAAGTACCAAGCTACATGATTTCTAATTTCTAAAACTGCAACTTTTTCATCTTTTAACTCACTCAAATACTTTAAATGTCTAATACACATTTCTACCCTTTCCCTCTTAGATGGAAGAAAATAATCATTCCCATCTAAATAAGAAATTGTATTTCGAATTAACCATGGATTTCCAAGTATTCCCCTACCAATCATAATAGCATCACATAAAGTCTCATCTAACATTTTCTTAGCATCTTCAGGAGTTTTAATATCACCATTTCCAATTACAGGAATACTTACCGCTTCTTTTACTGATTTAATAATACTCCAATCTGCTTTACCACTATATCCCTGGCTCCTAGTTCTAGGGTGAACACAAATTAGACTTGCTCCTGCTTTCTCACAGACTTTAGCAACTTCTACAGCATTAATATGGTCACAATCCCATCCACTGCGAATTTTAACACTAACAGGAATCCTCACCGAATTTACTACTGCTTTTACAATTTCATATATCTTATCAGGATCCTTTAATAATGCAGAACCCGCTTGAGCCCTAACTGCTACCTTAGGAACAGGACAACCCATGTTAATATCGATAATATCAGGACACATACTTTCCTCAATATACTTAGCAGCTTGAACAAAACTATCTACATCACTTCCAAAAATTTGCTGAACAAGGGGCCTTTCCATATCCGTCATATAAAGCATATCTATTGTTTTTTGATTACCATAAGTAATCGCCTTATCACTAACCATTTCTGCATAAATTAATCCACAACCCATCTCTTTACAAATCCTTCGAAAAGAAGAATTACAAATACCAGCCATAGGTGCTAAAACCACTCGATTACTAATTTCTAAATCTTCTATCTTCCACATAAATACCCCTACATAGTCTTAATTTAACTTTTAATATATTTTTTTGTATAAAGTTGATCTATTCTATACCAATTTAAAAATAATGCATAAATAGAATTAGAAAAACCTTCCACATGTTTTTTAGAAATAGCTTCATAAAGGGAATAAGAAATGCCAAGTAATTCTTCACTAAATGATAAACGACCAAGACCATTTCCTAATCCATAATAATAATATAAACAATAATTCAAAATATCCTCTTGTGAAATTAGATTATCATTAAATAATAAAGAATCAAAATTAGAAAAGAATTTAAAATACTTTAAAACAAATCTAGAAAAATTTTCTAAATCAGATAAAAAATAATACTTATTATTAAAATAAAATTTCAATGCATATCGATAATTTTTAATAACATCCTGATAATTTATAACATTGATAAAATATCTCGATCCCTCTTGACCATAAAAATAATTACTATTATTCATTAAAAAAACTCCCCAAATAATTTTTTTATACTAAACAAAAATGATATTATCAAAAAAGTTAAACTAACTTTCCTTATTATTTAACTTTTCTAATTCCTCAATTAATTGAGTTTTATTTAATTTAGAATAATTTTTCACACCTTTTCCCTTGGCTATTTCTCTAAGAGAAGTTAAAGACATAGATTCTAAATTATCTTTTTTCTCTTCAGGCATATGACCATTTTCTACTAAATAATCAATTTGCTCTTTTGTTAATGTTTCATACTCTAATAATGTTTCTGCGATTAAATTTAACAGTTTTCTGTTATCTTTGATAATTTTTTTAGCATCATCATAACAATTATTAATAATTTTTCTCATTTCTGTATCAATCTCTTGTGCAACATTCTCTGAAAAATTTCGCGTTTTGTTATAATCTCTTCCTAAGAATGCAGCTCCTTCTTGTTGTTCTAACTGCATTGGACCTAAATCACTCATACCATATTCACAAACAATAGCACGGACTATTTTCGTTGCTTTAGAAAAATCATTTTCAGCACCAGTTGTAATTTCTTTAAAAACAATTTCCTCAGCTACACGTCCACCTAATAGTCCTGTCACCTCTTCAAGTAAATCGGTCTTAGTAGAACATAATTTTTCTTCACTAGGAACCATCATATTATATCCACCAGCAGCTCCACGTGGAATAATCGTAACTTTTTGAACATCAGACGCATTAGTAAGTTTTAACCCTATTACAGCATGACCTGCCTCGTGGTAAGCAACCAATTTGCGATCTTTCTCACTATATCGACGACTAACTTTAGCTGGCCCCATCAAAACACGATCTGTAGCTTCATCTACTTCACTCATTGTAATTTCATTTTTATTTCTCCTAACAGCAAGTAAAGCAGCTTCATTAAGTAAATTCTCTAAATCTGCTCCACTAAATCCAGGAGTTCGTTTTGCCAAATGAGTAA
Source organism: uncultured Clostridia bacterium (assembly GCA_947643225.1). Taxonomy (GTDB): domain Bacteria; phylum Bacillota_I; class Bacilli_A; order RF39; family UBA660; genus UBA2730. Next base: position 4,552 of record CANRVH010000011.1, on the reverse strand, counting down.
GTGTTACTCCTTTAGCAAGAATTTTATTTTTAGCATGCACTTTTAAGATTTCTTCACGACCAACAACATCAGGTAGACTAACTGTTACTTGACGATCAAAGCGACCTGGTCTAAGTAATGCAGGATCTAAAACATCAGGTCTATTCGTAGCAGCAATAATAATAATTCCTGTATTTTCACCAAAACCATCCATTTCAGTAAGCAATTGATTTAGAGTTTGTTCTCTTTCATCATGTCCTCCACCTAATCCAGTTCCTCTTTGACGACCAACTGCATCAATTTCATCAATAAAAATTAAACAAGGTGCATTTCTTTTTGCCTGTTGGAACATATCACGAACACGACTAGCACCAATACCAACAAAAAGTTCAACAAAATCAGATCCACTAATAAAATAGAAAGGAACATTAGCTTCTCCTGCAACAGCACGAGCAAGTAATGTCTTACCAGTTCCTGGAGGACCCATTAATAAAACTCCCTTAGGAATTCTAGCACCTAATTTTTGAAACTTCTTTGGACTCTTTAAGAAATCAATAAGCTCGCTTACCTCTTCTTTTTCCTCTTTTAATCCAGCTACATCTTTAAATGTAACTTTATTTTTATCACTAGAAAGTCTTGCCTTACTCTTTCCAAAATCCATGCTACTTCTATTTCCCGCCATTTGCTTATTTAAAAAGAAGAAAGCAACACCAACAAGAACTACTAATGGTAAAACATTAGCAAGAATCAAAAGTAAGGAACTAGACTCAGGATCAGCAACAGTTGTAAATTTAAAATCTTGTGATTCTGAATAATTAACAATCTGTTTCATCACTTCAGGACTCAAAGGAAGTCTAACAAAAAATTCCTCCCCTTCAGCATACTTCTTAATTTTTCCTCTAACCTCATAGATTCCCGCACGATCTCTTGGTGTTATAACAAGTTTAGTAACCTTACCAGCTGATAAATCATTCATAAACTCATTATAATCTAATACATGAACTGTAGTATTTAAAGTATTAACTAAATAAACAATAGCCAACATCATCAAAACAAGAAATAAATAAGGTAACATTCCTTTTTTTATTGTTTTTTTATTTAATTTATTATTCATTTTCTTCCTCCAATTAACAGTATTTCAATATTATATCATACTTTTCACTTTTTTTCTTATCAAATTTACTTTTTTTTAATCCCGGAATCCAAACGATTCTTCCTAAGCCATCTTCAACAATCGGCCACATATCACGATCATCAAGAGGAACCTTACAATCAATAAAAACATCTTTAACCTTTTTACTACCATCGATTCCCTTAAGGTAAATTTTATCTCCTAGTTTTCTAGTCCTAACAACTAAAGGTAAGACAATTTCATCACTAGAAAGCTTACATATCTGATTACTATTTTCAGAAGTAGAAGCTATTCTCTTAATATAATGTCCATTAGGAAGTTTAGCATACTCACTAAGTTCAATCTCATAACAAGTAAGTTCATCCATTTCTCTTTTTAAATAAAATACATCATAACTTTTAATTGCTTGTACCCCATTAGGTAAATCAATAACCATATTAGATTTTTTAGTTTTAATTACATTAAAAATTAATTCAATATGTTTATCATGAATCAAAATTAAATCATCCTGATAAAACTCTTGCATCAAATAATACAAGATCTCTTTTTGTAAAAATAAATCCACCTCTAAAAATTGCTCAATAGATATTTTACCATTTTTAATCACTTTCTTTAAAACTTTATTTCTCTCTTTATTGACAAAAATACTAACTTCTTGAAGAATCTCACTAAATTTCAAAAACTTTTGATGAACATTAGGCTCTTCTTCCTTTAAAAATGGTAAGACCTTTTTTCGATATCGATTTCTAGTATAAACAGATTTCTTATTACTACTATCATTAAAATATTGAATATGATATTTTGAATCGTATTCAACTAGTTCCTCCTTTGTAAATCGAATTAATGGTCTAACTAAATAGTAACTCCCCATATCAACACATTTTTTAAACCCAGAATACCCACTTAAATTAGATCCTCTAACCATTCTCATTAATATGGTTTCAATTAAATCATCACCATGGTGGGCAGTCATCAAGTAATTAGCATGATATTTATGAACTAGTTCTTCAAAATAATGATACCGAATATTTCTAGCCTCATTTTCAAAATTATCATCACCATATTTTTCTATTTTCATTGTCTCAAAAATCAAATGATTTTGAATACAATAATCTCTAAGATACTCCTCTTCTAATTTACTTTCTACTCGAACATTATGATTAACATGAGCACAAACTAATTTTAAAGAATACCTTTCTCTAATTGCTAAAAGCATATCCATTAAGGCCATAGAATCAGGCCCACTAGAACAACCTATAACAATCGTATCTCCTTCCTTAAATTCAAACTCACGATCTATTAATATATTTCTTTTCATGAAATCACCACAACTCTTAATTATTATATCATGAATTAATATAAATAAAACACCAAAAAAGAATTTATTTAATACTCAAAATAAATTCCCCATCTTTACTATATAAATACTTTTCCCTTGCATATCTTGCAATATAATCAGCATCTTGCATCTTCCCAACATCAACTTTTAAAGCTTCCTCTTTTTTCTTTAGTTTTTCTAACTTTTTATCCAATTTTTTATTTTCTTGATATTTATCATAGATTTGAACCCAATACTTTCCTGTAGTATAAGTAGTAAAAGCAATGATTAAAATAGATAACCCACCTAAAAGAAAAAGTCGTCTTTTTTTCTTGTTTTTCACTTTTTTCTCTTTATTAGTTTTTATGTCTGCCATCTAACCACTACCCTTTCTATCATAAAGTATAAAACAAGTAAATAAAAATAACAACCAGATTGATAAAATTAGAAAAAAGTTGACATTTATTTACGTATGTTTTTTTTAAATAAACTAAAAGTAGTCAAAAAACCTAAAAGAAAAACCAGCAAAAAATATAAATGAATATACCCATGATTTATTAATTCTAGAAAGAAAAAATAAAGGATACTAAGTAAAAGAACAAACCCTAAATTAAAAATAATTTTCCACATCCGTCTTCTAAAAAAAAGGAGTCGATAAAATAAATTAACCAATAAAGAGCAAAGTATTCCATATAAATAAGTATAAATAATAGAATAAATCTGTAAACTTAAATTAATCATCTAAATAATCGATTAAAAAGACTATTTTCCTTTTCTTTTTTTAAATCTTCATCTAAGTAACTTAAACTTTTAATTGTTCCCTTAATAGAAACATTTCCCTGAATAGTATCTAATTTAATCAGTTCAAGTCCCTCTCCCTTTACTAATAAAAAGCCCATTACTGTATCCATTAAAAATTGTGTATCATCAAAGTTTTCTATTTTTTTTACCCCACTTGTCATTAAAGACTTTCTTTCAACTAAAGTAATTGTATGATTATATGCACTGCTTCCATCTATCTTGTCCATTTAATTTCCTCCCGTAAAAGAATATGCAAGAAAAAAACAAAATAGAAGTAATTAAAAATATTTAATATTATCTAATAAAAAAGACACTAACTAAGAACAAGTGCCCAATTATTATAAATTACTTTTCGACAAATTTTTTCATAAATTCTTTATTAATGTTACATTCATCATCTAAATAAACTCCAACAGGTTGATCAAAATAACCTGCTAATAAGTACAAATATTGATCAACTTCAAAACAGATCGTAACCGTACCCACATCTGTACCATAAATCTTTCCTTCTTCATTCAATTGAACAACTTTCTCTTTAGAATAAAGACGAATAAGTCTTTGCTGTAAATCACTCCAAATAGGTGTGACAATTTCAAATGTTTCAGGATTCATACCATAAGTTATCGTATCAATAAGATCATCTCTAAAAGAAAAGATATTTCTTTCCTCAGATACCAATAATACATTCTCATCAAAATAATCTCTAATGCTTTGATCATGATATATATTTTTAAAACTCTCTGTCTTTTTTTCTAAATTATATATACAATTATCACCTACTAAATAAGAACGATCTGTTAAACGTAATGCAGAAAGTTCAGTACTAGAACAAGGAAACACTCTCATCTTCATTAAATGACCACTATCAACATAATGTTCAAATTCAATAACCTCCCTACCATAATCATTCCTTTTTGTAGTGACTAAAAAATTGATATATTTGTCTGTATTACATTGAACAATAAATCCTATTTTACCATCAAAAATTCGGATTATCTTATCATCAGCTAACCTTCTCAAAATAGTTTTTTGATATAATTCAACATATTCAATATCGTAATTATCCTGATCATATTTTAAGTATATGCTATGTCCATCTATTTCTTTAATTATCCTCTCAACCATATAACCCTCCTAAAAAACTAATACATATTATATATCAATTTCCTAAAAATAACAATATATTTTAGTAACAAATGTAATCATTTTGTGATAATGTCATGTTGTATCGTTTTTTGAAAATGTCAGTATATAGTATAATATGCTCCTTGGATTTATGTCAAGTTTTTAGACACATTTTTTCGAACAAATTCATCGCATTT